>DATEMI010000197.1:0-9303 GCA_035275665.1 Terriglobales bacterium
TCGGGCTGGCGGTTGATGGACAGCAGAACGGCAGGTTTACCATTCGCTGTAACAACGGTGTACTTCGGCTTCATCCCGTTCGTGACGGTCGCCACGTCGGCAATGTGCACCGGAACTCCGGCATTGTTCGTCTTGATCACGATCTGCCCGAGCTGTTCCGGACTGCGCACCTGGCCGTTGACCAATCCCAATACAAGCTGATGGTTTTCCTGAATGAGGCCAGGAGAATCGACGAGATTAGTTTTGCTTACCGCATTAAGAATGTCCTGAACCGTGCTCGAGGCGCTCAGCAGCTTCGATGGATCCGGCGTGATCAGATACTCCGGCTCATCGCCGCCCTGCACAACTACAGTTGCCACTCCATTCAGGCGGTTGAGCTGTGGCTTTAGCGTGTAAGTCGCAAGTTCCCAGAGTTGCGTCTGTGGGACCGAATCCGATGTGAGGCTGTACCCCAGGATTGGAAAACTGGCGAAGGTCAGCCGGTGCGTGTCGATCTTCGCACTGTTTGGCAGCGAAGTTTGCACCTGAGCGACGGCCGCGTTCACCAGCTGCAGCGTCGTGACCATATCGACATTCCAATTGAAGTAGAGATCGACTTCTGCCGAGCCGCGACTGGTAATGGAATTGACGCGCAGCAATCCGGGAACGCTATTGACCGCGTCCTCAACCGGACGTGTGATCGTGACCATCATCTGATCGATCGGCATCACGCCGTTATCGATGCCGATGATTATGCGCGGGAAATTCACTTCGGGAAAAACGGCGACAGGAATGGTAAACGCAAGATACGCTCCCATGATCGCGAGCGCGATGATCAGGAAGATGAGAGGCTTGGAAAGGCGGGAAAACCAGTAATTCCCTGTTGGAGCCGGGAGCTGCTGTGCCTCGTCGATGGGCGTGACTTTCGTTGCCATGGACTACGGCTCGCTCCCGCCCTCGTCTTTATCCTTGCCTTTGTCCTCGTCGCCCTCGGCGCCTGGCTTCGGCGGAGCTTCCACCTTTACTTTCGTGTTGTCCGGCAAGCCATACGGCCCGACGCTTACAATCTGTTCGCCCGGCTTGAGACCGTTGACGATCTGGACCGAGTCCTGGTTTTGAATTCCCGTTTCGACCTCGCGCTTATGCGCGACGCCGTCACTGCCGATTACCATCACCGTTTTTTTTCCATCTTCGTCGGTGACCAGGGCCGGCGCGGGCACGATCAAAGCGTCGGGAACAGTTTTGGCAGTCATCGTCACCGTGGTGGATGCGCCGGCTTTCAGTACGCCTTTAGGATTCGGTGCTTGGACCCAAACCTCCACCGTCGTGCTACCCGGATCGAGCGCTGGGCTGACCATTGTTACTTTTCCCTTGATCGGCTCGTCAGCACCGACGGCCGTGAGGGTTGCAGTATCCCCCTTCTTTAACGTGGCGGCCTGATTTTGCGGGATATGGGCCTTGGCCACCATCTGCGACAAATCCATCACGGTTACGAGCGGAGCGCCTGCCTGCGGCATCATGCCCGGATACCACGGGCCATCGGTCACAACACCATCAATTGGACTGCGGATCTCGGAATATCCAAGTTGAGCAACCGCGCTGTTGTACTTTCCTTGCGCGGAAACCAGCTGCGCTTTGGCGGACTTGAGTTCTTGCTCGTGTCCCACTGCCTGCAGTCCGGCAAGATGCTTTTGTGCCTGCTCATTCTGCGCCTTAGCTTGGACGAGAGCGACGGCAGCCGAGTCGAGATCCTTGCGCGGAAGCGCTCCCTGATCGAACAAGAGCTTGCGGCTGTCATAGAGCTTTTGCGCTGCGTCTAGAGTTTCTTTTGCGGCTTGTGCGTCTCCCTGCGCCTTCTGCAGTTCCTCGGGAACAGAGTTGTTTGTTGCGATTACTTCGGCAGCTTGCGCCGTTTCGAGATCCCCGCGATTCTGTTCAGCAGCCGCCGCAAGATCCTTGTTCTCGAGTGTCAGGAGCAATTGGCCCTTGTGAACCTTGGCCCCCCGCATCACGTACGGTTTTTGCACGGGCGATGCAATTTTGGGAACAATCGTCGCCTGGTTGATGGGAAACAAGACGGCGTCGGTAGTGATTGTTTGCGAAATGCTTGCCTGTTTTACAGGAGCCGCCTGGACGGTCACAATCGGTTGTGGCTCGGCTTGTTCTTTGGAGCAGCCGGCGAGACAGGCAGCGACGATCGCCAGCGCTCCACAGATAATCGTTTTGTGAATGGCCATGCAGTTAAAAGACGCCGGTTAGCGTCTGCAGATTAGCAATCGCCAGCCGATAGCGGGCTTCCCCATCATCATAGTTGTTGCGCGCTGTTACCAGCGAATTCTGCGCATCGACCACTTCCAGGGCCGTAGCCTCTCCACCCTGGTAACGCAGATTCGTCAGCCGCACGCTTTCGGCGGCCAGATCGGCCGACTGCTGCAGCACCTCCAACTCGATCCTTGCCGCCTCCGCTTCGGCATAGAAGCTCTGCAAGTCGGCAAGGAGCTTCCGTTGCGCAGCCGAGAGCTGGATCTGCGCCAGATCGCGCTGCAACTCGGTTTGCTTCACCTTGCTGCGGGTTGCTCCCCAGTTCCAGATTGGAATATTCAAGGTGGCGCTTGCGGAATATCCAAGATTTCGAATCGGACCGTCCGGAGTGGGAGTATTCACCGCAAAGTGACTGGCGTCAATCCCATAAAAGTAATCGAGTGTTAACGTTGGGAAGTAGGCTGCCCGAGACGATAGAACAGCGTAATTCGCCGCGCGAACCGTCTGCATGGCTGCATACAGATCGGGGTTCTTCGTCTTAGCCTGCTGCTCGACCTCCTGCATCGGCGGAAGGGGCGGCGGCAGACGCAGATCATCGACTGTCGAGTAATTCTGATTGAAATTTGGGAAAACGAGTACTGCCAAATCAAGATGGGCCTTGTCCATCGCGAGCTGGGCCTCCCGCAGCGCACGATTGGCGTCGTTGGCCTGGAGTTGCGCTTTGATCACGTCTGAATGGGCGACTTCTCCACCCTGCTCAAGCTTCTGGCTGAGATCGAAAAAACGCTTGGCTTCATCGGCCGCAAGTTGCGCATTGGCGTACTTCCTCTTACCGACCACCTCTGCGTAATACGTCTGGACCAAGGTGGCGACCAACCCCCGCGCAGCCACTTCCGCCTTAGCTCGTGCTGCAGCGGCCGCAGCGGAGGTGCGACTGAAGTCGGCGAACTGCGCACCGCTCACCATTTCGTGAGCATTCCCCTGGCTTACATACTCGTGCACGCTGTTGTTGGCGATATATCGTGGCGTCGAGGTGCCGGTGCCTTCGGTGTACAGGTATTCTGTGTCTTCGCTAACGCTCGGCAAAAGTGCAGCCCGTGCCTGTACGTGATCTTCGTGTGCGATTCCCGCGTCTGTAATGGCAGAACGGTAAGTAGGATCGAGCTTGCGCGCACGCTGCAGCGCGTCCTGCAGGGTGATCACAATGGGCGCCTGAGAACCCGATGAACCGACCGCCTGGGCAGGAGCAGGAGACGATGTTACCGAGGCTGCTCCTGTCTGCTGTGCCATTGCCCCTGCGGTCAAGACAGCGAGACCGATCCCCCTTATCCACATCCTCATGCTAAAAATCCTCCTCACCCGGTTGACCTCCCGCCTAAGCGCATGATTATTGCAGAGTTTGGGGATTCTTTTGAATCAAGGACCCTCAGTTTAGCCGTGTTGCAGCCCAAGCAAACTCGACGAAAGGCCAAAGCAGCCCTGGACGACTTTCTTGACATATACTTTTCCGAAGTATACTGTTCCGCAACATATCCAGGTCAGCATGTTCAACCGTGAACTGAAAAAAGGCAGCGCTGAGCTTCTCGTGCTTTCATTTCTAGAGGCGCGACCGCGCCATGGTTATGAAATCGGCAAATTGATCGAGATCCATTCCCGCAAGCGCATTCAGTTCCGGATTGGATCGCTGTATCCGATCCTTTGCCGACTGGAGCAAAAGGGGCTGATTTGCGGCCGGTGGGTGGAGAAGCCAGGCGAGCGCCGACGGCGATACTACCGGCTCACGAGGGAAGGTCGCAGGATTCTCTCGCACCAGCGCAGCGCTTGGGAAGAATTTGTCTCCACGATCAATCAACTGCTGAGCACAGGACATGCCTGACTGGCTGAAATACGTTCGCCAACGGTTATCCCTCGCGGGCTGTCCGCCGGAACGCGAAGCGCTGATCGTGGAAGAACTCGCCGAACAATTGGAGGAGGCGTACCAGGAAGCGCTTCGCTCCGGCGCGAGCGAAGAACAGGCTTGTGCCGCGGCCAGGCAACATGTTTGCGACTGGGCAACGCTGGCAGACGATCTGAGGCGCGCCGGCTTTCGGCAGACCAGGCGAATACAGCCTCTGCAGATTGGCGCACTGGCGCTTCCCGAATCGAAACAGACCGTTGCGTCCTCCGGAGGAGGCGATTCGCAAGGCAGTCCTTTCTGGGAACGACTCCTTGTGATCTTCAGCAATGCTCGCCAGGACCTCCACTATGCGTCGCGCATGCTTCGGAAGAATCCAGGGTTCGCTCTTATCGCGATCTTGACTCTCTCTATAGGCATCGGCGCGAACACCGCGATATTCAGCTTCGTCAATACTGTTTTGCTTCGCCCTCTTCCCTACCCTCAATCCGATCGGCTGGCGATTATTCTCTCTGGCCAGGGAAATGCGAATCGCGCGCCGGTATCTACGTTTGAACTCTTCCACATTCGGGAGCAGACGAGGGAATTCGACCAGGTCGCTGGAATTTGGGTGACAAACGCAGCGCTGCCCGGAGAAGGGGATGCCGAGCAGGTGAAACGCGGCGTCGTCACATCGAACTTCCTACAGTTGCTGTGTGCCAAACCGGAACTGGGCCGCTTCTTTAGTCAAGAAGACGAGGACCGTCAGCAAGACGAAAAGCACGCGCGAGCGATCATCATCTCGCATGGCGTTTGGATCAGGCGATTTGGTTCGGATCCAGCAATCATCGGCAAATCGGTACGAGTTGGCCGCGGGGCGGCAGTGGTGATCGGAGTTCTTCCAGCGAATTTCCGATTGCTCTTTCCCAACGATGCCAGCGTGCCCAGCAATGTGGATTTCTTTGACACCATTCCGATCGACGGCTCGGGTCCAGGTGGTCCTGGCTTTCTTCACCTGATCGGCAGACTTCGCAGCGGAGGCAGTCTGGGCCGCGCCCAAGCCGAAGCAAATGCAATCGCCGAGCATATACGTTCGCTCAACTCCGACATAGCTCTCACCAACTTCCGCCTGTACATCTTTTCTCTTCAGGCAGACGGAGTGCGCGATGTTCGCACCACATTGCTGCTGCTCTTCGGGGGTGTAGGTTTTGTTTTACTGATCGCTTGCGCCAATGTTGCCAATCTGGTGATGACGCGCACTATGCACCGCGTCCGTGAAACCACGGTGCGCGCCGCGCTGGGCGCATCGCGCGAAAGGCTCGTACGTCAATTGCTTACCGAAAGCCTGCTGCTCGGTTGTCTTGGTGGAGCATCAGCGCTGCTGGTTGGATGGGGCGCCGTGCGTGCCATTTTGGCATCACGTCCACCATCGTTGACGAAATTCGACGACGTTCACCTCGACTTGCGCGTCTTTACCTTCACCTTTGCAATCGCCGTTTGTGCCAGCGCGCTCTTCGGGCTCGCTCCTGCGATCTCGGTACACCGCCTCGACCTGATACGCGGCCTGAAGGAGAGAGCCCCACATATGGGATGGGGAAGATATCGCTGGCCGGGCCTTCTGATTTCTGCCGAGGTTGCGCTGGCGTTCACGCTGCTGCTGGGAACGGGATTGCTGATGCGGACCTTCATCAACATCCTCCATGCCGATCCTGGCTTTCGCGCGGATGATGTTTCAACCTTGCGCATAACTGCGCCGAGCTATCAATCGCTGCAACAGGTGCAAAGGAATCTTTCGGCTCTTCCGGGCGTTCAATCTGTATCGGCCGTCTCTCACCTGCCGCTCGACGATGCCGGCAACTGGTACGACTACTACTGGAAGGAAGGCGCTGCGGTCGATGAGCAGAACACGGTAATGGCTGATCACCGTTCCATTCTGCCGGGATATTTTCGGACGATTGGAGCCAGTCTTCTCGAAGGCCGCGACTTTACCGATTCGGATGATGCCAGCCATCAGAAGGTGGCGATCATTGATGACGTTCTCGCAAAGGAGATTTGGCCGAAAGGAAATGCCGTCGGCAGCAAGCTGAATATTTCCGACTCGCCTGCAGGGTTCTATCAATTCCAGCGCGATTGGGCGGTGGTGATCGGCGTCGTGCGACACGTTCAGTGTCATTCGCTTACCGAGATCGTACGTCCGCAGATTTATGTGCCGTATCAAATCGCGCCTCGCCCGTCGATGTCATTCGTCATTCACAGCAATGGCGATATTGCCGATTTGCCTGCGGCAGTGCGTAAACAGGTGGCACTCGTCAACAAGGACCTTGCCGTGACACATTTGGAACCGCTGAGCACGCTGGTGATGCGCGCGCAGGCGGAAAGCCGATTCGCATCACTCTTAGCGGCCCTGCTCTCCGCGATCGCGCTATTACTCGCCTGCGTGGGTATTTATGGAGTGCTGTCGTTTTCTGTTGCTCAGCGTAGGAGCGAAATCGGAGTGCGCATGGCAATCGGCGCCGGGCGCGGTGAAGTAATGAAGATGGTAATTACCGACGGACTCACGCCGGTGATTGCAGGATTGCTGGGCGGAATTGCTATGTCATTGATTGTGACACGGCTGCTTGCGCGCCTGCTCTTCGGCGTCAAGCCCGGCGATCCGGCGAATTACGTGCTGATCCTGAGCCTTCTGCTTCTGGTGAGCACTCTGGCAGCACTCTTTCCAGCGCGCCGGGCCATGAAGGTCGATCCTTTAACCGCACTCAGATGCGAGTGATTGCGAGGCACGGTCATGAGCACAACAACGTACGTAGCGCAGACAACTGTCATTGATCGCACGGCGCGCACGCGAGTCGCGTCAATAGATCTGCTCCGCGGTCTAGTAATGATCCTGATGGCCATCGATCACGTGCGCGTCTACTCCGGCGTGCCTGCAGGCGGACCAACTCCGGGTGTCTTCTTTACGCGCTGGGTAACGCATTTCTGCGCGCCAGCATTCATTTTTCTCGCAGGTACCAGCGCGTTTTTCTATGGCCGCAGACATGCAAACCTCTCACAGTTTCTGCTCACTCGCGGCTTATGGCTGATCGTTTTGGAGTTCACTGTGCTGCGTCTGGCTTGGACCTTTAATCTCGATTTCCGGCATTACGAGATGGCAGGGGTGATCTGGGTGATCGGAATTTGCATGGTCCTGATGGCGGGACTAGTGAAGCTGCCGCTGAAGGCGCTGGCGGCATTTGGCTTGATCGTCATTGCCGGACACAATCTCGTCGATTCACGTTTTCTCTCCTGGACAGAGCATTTGAATGAGCACGCCGCATCCGGACTTTGGAAACTTCTCTATGTCGGCTTCTACGCCGGTCCGGTACAACTCGGCAGTCTGCACCTCTTCGTGCTCTATTCGATCATTCCGTGGATCGGCGTTATGGCCGCGGGGTATGCATTCGGCAAGATTTTGACGTTTGAGCCGGCGCGGCGGCGAAAGCTTTGCCTGCTGATCGGCTTCTCGGCAATCGGTCTTTTTGTTCTTTTGCGCGGATTCAATCTCTACGGCGATCCATTTCCCTGGCAGCACGGACGCATGCCCGCGCTGCTTGCGTTTCTGAACACGACGAAATATCCGGCATCGCTCTGCTTTCTGCTGATGACGCTTGGACCAGCGATCGCCAGCATTCCGCTGCTCGAATCGGCATCAGGTGCGGCTTCGCGATTTGTCAACGTCTTCGGACGCGTGCCGTTCTTCTATTACGTGCTGCACATTCCGCTGATCCATGCACTGGCACTGCTGGTGTCTAAGCTACGGTTCGGCTATGTCAATCCATGGCTTTTCACGAATCACCCTATGGGAAATCCTCGACCTCCCGCGGGTTATACCTGGGATCTCTGGCCGCTGTATCTCGTCTGGGCAATTGCCATTGCGTTGCTTTATTTACCATGTCGCAGGTTTGCCGAGCTCAAGGCGCGAAGAACGGAGTGGTGGCTGCGTTATTTGTAGCAGTGAATCTCGCGACCCTTGGGCTACTACCGTCCCACCAACCGATTCCTTGTATCTGCAACTGCCGAAACGACAGAGGCTCTGTCTTGCCGTATAGTTTTAATGGCCGTTTAGAGTTCATCCCAGTGTTACCAAGAACGAGGAAATCATGAAACAGCTAACGATTTGCGCGTTGTTTGCTGCTGCTCTTTGCATTGGTCTGTCGGCACAGAACCCGCCGTCGAACGGCTACCACCTTATTCATGAGTACAAGCTAGGAGGCGATACCGGCTGGGACTACCTCACAATGGATGCGTCCACCCGCCGTCTCTACATCTCGCGCGGCACCCATGTTCAGGTGATCAACATCGACACCGGCAAACTGCTGGGCGACATCACCGATTTGAAGGGCGTCCACGGTATCGCGCTGGATAAAGCAGCGAATAAAGGATTCATCAGCGATGGACGGGACAATTCCGTCGTGGTTTTCGATTTGAAAACTCTGAAGCAGACGGGAAAAGTACAGGCAGGCACGAATCCTGACGCGATCCTTTTTGATCCGGCAACGAAACACGTCTTTGCCTTCAACGGACGCAGCGGCAATGCTACGGTAATCGAATCGAAGAACAACAGCGTTGCCGGCACGATTGATCTTGGCGGCAAACCGGAGTTCGGCGTGACAGATGGTAAAGGCAAGGTGTTCGTAAATCTCGAAGACAAGTCGTCGCTGGTCGAGATCGACGCGAAGGAATTGAAAGTGGTCAACACATGGCCGCTATCTCCAGGCGAGGGTCCGAGCGGCCTTGCGATCGATGCGAACAACGACGTGCTCTTCTCCGGCTGCGACAACGAGAAAATGGTCGTGGTGGATGGCAAGAGCGGCAAAGTGCTGGCCACCGAAACCATCGGCAAAGGCGTCGATGCCACTGCTTACGATCGCGGCCTGAAGCAGGCTTACAGCTCCAACGGCCAGAGCGGGAACATCACCATGGTGAAAGAAAATTCGCCGACCAGCTTTGCAGTTATTGGCGACGTGACCACCAAACCGCGCGCCCGTACGATGGCCGTCGACGAGAAAACGCACAACCTCATCACGGTTACCGCGCAATTTGAAGCCCAGCCCGAACCGGCCCCAGGACAGCAGCGCCAGCGTCCCAAAATGGTACCGGACTCTTTTGAGGTGCTCGTGTACGGGAAGTAAACCATAACCACAGAGGACACA
>DATEMI010000198.1:0-4772 GCA_035275665.1 Terriglobales bacterium
GGCCGATTAAGCGCGAGCCGCGACTGCCGAGGACTCGATGGAGACGGGCTCCTTGCTGTCCTTCTGCTGTCCGGGCTTGCGAATGTCGATGCCGCCCTTGAAGAAGGCGCCATCTTCGATGCTGATGCGCTGCGCCACGACATCGCCGGTGAGCGAACCTTCGTTGCGGATGTCAACGCGATCGCTGGCCGTCAGGTTGCCGCGAACTTTGCCGAGCACAACCACTCCTCGGGCGTTGATGTTCGCCGAAACCTGGCCGTTGCGGCCGATGGTCACACGGTTGCCCGGAAGCTGGATGGAGCCTTCGACCTTGCCGTCGATGTACAGCGACTCGGATCCGGTGACTTCGCCCTTAATTACGAGGCTCTTGCCGATCGTCGCCTGCTCCTGGGTGTTCAGGACGGCGTTGCGGTTGGCGGGAGCGGGAGTTGGTTCAGAAGTTGGCATTGGGCGAGGGGTCTCCATGGCCGGGGTCGGGGCTGGCTTGCTCTGAGTCGGGTTAGGTGCCGGAGTGCTGTTCGGCTGATTTGGCGCTTGGGGGTTGGCTGGCTTCCACATTGAGTTCTATATCTCCTTCAGTCTCTTTCTAGATCAAGTGTCGCTAGCTCCAACGCTGACTCCCGACTCGGGCCAAGAGCGAACCGGATGGTGCTGGCGTTCTTGCGATTTTCTAGCAGAGAGTGTACCGCTGGAATACGATTGTGCAAACAATCTGAGCACCTAAAGTGCCAGATGTTTTCAACTTAGTCCTGACTAGGTTCAACTCTGCTTCAAATGGGGATTTCCAGCAGTTTGAGCTGTGGATTTTCGCGGTCCGCAGGCGCGTAAAGTGATGTAAATCTTGCGCTCCGGTGCGGCAGTTCTTGCGTGGGATAAAAGCCTTAAGTGCCGCTGATTCGGTGCCACCGGAGGCGTAACCAACAAGCAGCGATTTTGCAGCCGAACCGATTTCTCAATTCCCTGCGCAGGGAATTTTGCAGGGAAAAAATTCCGGGAAAAATTCTCTTTATCGCGAGATCCGCATGAACACAGGCGATTCGCAATCGACCAGGGAACTTGCAGGGAATCAGAAGGGAATCCCGCAATTTGCTATGTAATCGGCTGTGGCAGCGTGACTTAGAACAGCCTCGGACAGCATCGCCTGCCACCTTGCCCCGCTCGCAGGGAAAAAGCACCGAATTCCGATCCTGACCGGGGAGTATGCCTTTTCTGACAGACGAGCGGGCATTCGTCGCGGCTCAGATCGCCGTCCTGAAGTGGTCCAGGTGTCCTAGATTCCTAAGCGCCTCATCATGCGGAGACCACGTAAATCCTCCCAATTGCAGCCGGAATCCACGCCCTCTTCTTGGCTACTTCACAAGCTGGGTTAGGGTGTCTTCGTCAATGATTGGAACCTTCAACTCTCGAGCCTTGTCGAGCTTCGAGCCTGGATCACTACCGGCCACCAGGTAGTCCGTCTTTTTGCTGACCGAGCCGGACACCGTGCCCCCGGCCTCCTCGATCATTCTCTTGGCGTCATCGCGGTTTAGATTGGGTAGCGTGCCGGTCAGAACGAAGGTCTTGCCCGCCAGTTTTGTGCCACGCTGTTTCTTCTCGCCTTCGAACCGAAGACCAGCCTTGCGCAGGCGCTCAACAAGCTCCCGATTGCGCGGCTCGGAGAAGAACTCCGTGATGGCTTCACCCACGCGCGGGCCGACCTCGGTGACCTGCTGCAGCTCGTCGAAGCTGGCGTTCATGAAGGCATCCATGCTGCCGAAGTGTTCTGCCGAGAGTTCCGCAGTCCGCTCGCCGACAAAACGAATTCCCAGCCCGAGAATCACTCGTTCCAGCGGCAGCGTTTTCGAAGCTTCGATCTCGCGCAACAGATTGTCGGCAGATTTCTTTCCGATCCGTTCCAGCGAAAGCAGCTTGGCTTCGTCCAGCGAATAGATGTCGGCAACGTCCTTCACCATCCCGCGATCCGCCAACTGGTTCACCAGCGACTCGCCCATGCCCTCAATATTCATCACGCCGCGTGAGGCAAAGTGGAGCAAGCTCTCGCGCAACTTCGCAGGACACTTGGCGTTCACACATCGGTGATCTGCCTCACCTTCGGCGCGCACGACTTTGCCGCCGCATTCAGGACAGTGCGTGGGGAACTCGAACGTGCGATGGCCGCGCGGATGATCTTTGTCTTCGACAACTTTTACTATTTTGGGAATCACATCGCCGCCGCGTTCGACCAGAACCCAGTCGCCGATCTTCACGCCAAGGCGATCGATCTCGTCCTGGTTGTGCAGCGTGGCGCGCTTCACTGTGGTTCCACCGATTGGCACCGGACGCAAAGCGGCCAGAGGGGTGAGCTTGCCGGTGCGTCCGACCTGCACGAGGATGTCTTCGATCTGCGTGACTCCCGAACGCGCAGCGTACTTGTAGGCAATGGCCCAGCGCGGAGCTTTGCCGGTGAAGCCAAGCTGCCGCCATTGCTGCGTGGAATCGACTTTGACGACGATCCCGTCGATTTCATAGGGAAGCTTCTCGCGCTGCGCTTCCATCTTCTTGATGAAATCGAGAATCTCGTCAAGATCATTGGTCCGAATTCGATGCGGATTCACTTTGAATCCCGCCTTCTCCAACATATTCAGCGACTCATAATGGCTCAGCAGAAAGCTGTTGCCATCGCGCAGCAGGAAGTATGCGAAGTAATCCATCCGCCGCTTGGCAACGATTTTGGGATCGAGCATGCGAATGCTACCTGCTGCCGCGTTTCGCGGATTCGCTGCCCTGGTGAGTCCCTGCTGTTCGCGCTCTTCGTTCAGCCGCAGAAAAGCCTTGATCGGCATGATGACTTCGCCGCGCACTTCGAAGTGAGGAGGAATCCCTACGGTCGAGAGCTTTTTGTGATCGATGCGGAGCGGCACGGTCGGCATGGTGCGAACGTTGATCGTGACATCCTCGCCGGTGGTTCCATCCCCGCGCGTCAGTGCACGCGCGAGTTGACCGTTTTCATAGGAAAGCGCGAGCGACATGCCATCGAGCTTCAGCTCGCACACGAAATCAACTTTGCTTTTCCCCGTCAGCTCGTAAACGCGACGCGCCCAATCACGAAATTCCTCTTCGTTGTAGGCATTGTCGAGAGAGAGCATCGGGCTCGAGTGCTGAGCCTTGATAAAGCCTTCGCGAGGCTTTCCGCCCACACGTTGTGTGGGGGAGTCCGGCGTAATCAGATCAGGCTGCGCAGCTTCGATCTTCTTCAGCTGCTGCATGAGCAGATCGAATTCGGCGTCGCTGATTTCCGGATCGTCGAGCACGTAGTAGCGGTGCTCGTGACGGCGAATCTCGTCGCGCAGCGCTTCGATGTCGGTTGAGTCTTTGGTCTTGGCCTTGGCGGGCATACCTGTATTTATTTTCGCAGGTACTCCTGCGGGATCGGATTCTCCGGCGTCTCGGCCTGCCACATGATCGTCATGATCCACCAGCGCTTGCCGTCGTTGACGAGTTGAAAGCCGTTGATGCCGCGCTGGAACGGCTGTGCGTCTCCGGCATTGTGGCGCGATTCGTACGTGCTGAAGACCTGCGCGATGTTGCCGAACTTTTCAATTTTGTTCGAAACACTGCGCTCGAAAAATCCTTCTTTCTCCAGAAACGGAGCGGAGCGCTCGACGTAGTCGTCGGGAGTGAGCACGCGGGCGCGTACTTCAGTTTCATTCGTACGCTTGCCCGTAGGAATCAGCCGTGCACCCGGATAGAAGAGTGAGCGGAAACGATCCCAGTCACGCTTCTTTCCTGCAGGGCCAGAGATCACGTCGTAGGTGGCGGCGAGAATTGCTTCAATCGAGCGAACGTCGTCTTCTTTCGCCTGAATGGTGGGAGTGGGTTGCGTGGTGGCTGCAGTAGAAGGAGACTGACCTGGTGTAGGCGAGTTGGTTTGCGCAAGAGTTAAGGAGCTACAGAGAAACAAAATCGCGAGAATTTGTCTGTTCATAGATGTCGCAAATATTGGGGAAGTCTTCTCTTTCAAACAATCGATTCAGCTGGATTCATGATTTACGTTTTGAAGTCTGTCATCCTGAGTCCGCCTTAGGCGGACGAAGGATCTCCCGGGATGTGTCAGTCTTACTTGCTGCTAGCGAGACTCCTCCACCAAGAACCCGCACGATGGGCCGAGGAGCCTTGTGAACTGCATGTCAGACTGAAGCATTCCCGGAGATCCTTCGTCCGCCTGCGGACTCAGGATGACAGGCTTACAATTTTTGTTTTCCTTTCATGGTTGCGCGAAAGATTGTATATGCATCCACCCGCGTTCCGGACTTTCCCTCGGTCCCACGAACATTTATCCTCTGTAGCTTCTTAATCGAGGAAAGACTCACATGTCGCTACGTCGATGGGTTTCTGCATTCGTTCTGCTGTTTGCAGCTTCCGCACTGTACTCGCAGGACAATCCAGTCCCATATAAGGAATTGCATTGGCGCTGCATTGGCCCGTTCCGCGCAGGACGGACTGTAGCTATCGCCGGAATTCCTGATCAGCCGAATGTCTTCTTTATGGCTCCGAATAACGGAGGCGTGTGGAAGACCGACGATTTCGGACGAACGTGGAGTCCGATCTTCGATGGACAGCCGACGGGCTCGATCGGCGCAATGGCTCTCGCCCCCTCCGATCCGAACATCATTTACGTCGGCAGCGGCGAGGGACTTAGACGTCCCGATCTTTCCACGGGTGATGGAATTTACAAATCGACCGATGGGGGAAAGACGTGGACACATCTCGGCCTGCGCGATGGCCAGCAAATC
>DATEMI010000199.1:0-5156 GCA_035275665.1 Terriglobales bacterium
GCGTGCTCTTCGCCCTGCCCGGAATCAAATCTCCCCACTGGAATCGACAACTGCTTTGGTACCTGACGTTCTGGTGGGCGTGGGGCGTGGTGACTCCGGTTATCTTCTGGATCGACGCGCGCCTTCCCTTTGAGGAAAAGCAGCTTGGGCGACGCATCCTGGCTCATTTGCCGGTGAGTATGGTTGTAATACTCCTCTACACGTACCCGTTGAATGTAATGAATGCCGTAGTAGGACTCAGCGGATGGAGCTTACTGGGCGCCAGAGGATTTCTTGCCAGCGTATTCAATGAAAGCATCGTGGGGAAATGGCTCGTGTACTGCGTCATCTTCGGTGCGCGACAGACTTTCCGGTATTACAAACATTACCTAGATAGTGAACTGCGGTTGGAGCGGATGGAGCGCAGTTTTTCCGAAGCGCGCCTGAACGCACTGCGCATGCAGCTTGACCCGCATTTCCTCTTCAATGCACTCAACACTATATCGTCGCAGCTGGAGCGTGATCCGAGGTTGGCGCGCACGATGATCGAGCACTTGGGCGATCTGCTTCGCTTGTCGCTTGTGGCGCGCGACAGGCAGGAGATTCCGCTGGCAGAAGAACTGGCTTTTCTCGAGCACTACATCGTGATCCAAAAGATTCGTTTCGCAGAAAATCTGCGCATCGAGATACGAGTCGTTCCCGAGGTGAAATATGCACTTGTGCCATCCTTGATCGTGCAGCCGCTGGTTGAGAACGCCATTCGCCATGGCGTCTCCCGCCGTGCTTCGGGCGGTACCGTGACGGTGCTCGCTGAGCACGACGCAAAACAAGTACATATCCGCGTTACAGACGACGGCGTTGGATTGCCCCCTGGCTGGACGCTCGAAACATCTTCGGGTACAGGATTGTCCGTTACGCGCGAACGCATCATTGGTCTCCATCCTGACGGAAATAGCCGTTTTTCGGTCAGGCCACGCACCGGCGGTGGCACAGAGGTGGAGATATCGTTACCGCTGCGATTCGCAGGAGAGCGAGGCCATGGCGCAATCGGGTGAAGCAATCCGCGCCCTCGTGGTCGATGATGAAGCGCCCGCGCGGCAACGCTTAATCGACTTGCTCAACAAAGATCGGCAGGTAGAAACCGTCCTGCAAGCCGGAAACGGAAAAGTTGCGGTGGAGATCATCGGGCGCGAGGCGCTGGACCTCGTCTTTCTCGATGTGCAGATGCCCGAGTTCGATGGTCTGCAGGTCATTGAAGCGGTCGGCCCAAGGGCGATGCCGCTCACTATATTTGTCACTGCCTACGATAAGCACGCCATCCGCGCCTTTGAAGCGAATGCACTCGACTATCTGCTGAAACCCTTCAGCGATGAACGATGGGAAGCTGCGCTTGCGCGCGCCAAGACTCGCCTCCTTGAGCTCAGTTTGCATGAATTTGGAGGAAGAGTCTTAAGCATGCTTGCCACGCGATCGCAGATCGGCCGCTACATGGATCGTCTGGTGGTGAAAGGGAGTGGCACAACGCGATTTATTCGGGTAGCTGAGATCGATTGGATTGAAGGAGCAGGAGTTTATGCGAATCTGCACGCGAGCGGTAAAGAATTGCTTTACCGGTCCTCACTGAACGAGCTCTCCCGCCATCTCGATCCTATGCGGTTTATCCGGATTCATCGGTCTACCATCGTCAACATAGAAAGCATCGTTGAGCTTCGGCCCATTTCTCATGGCGAGTTCGAGCTGCTGCTGAAAGACGGGCATTGTTCACGCATCAGCAGAACTTATCGCATAGAAGTAGAAAAACGCCTCGGGCAATCCTTGTAATGTGACCAAGCAAACTGATTAGCCGTGGAGTATCGTTGAGGTGAATCTCCAAGTGGAATGATTTAAGCTTTCTGCTCCGAAAGAGAAATGTCCGATAATTTCTCGCGCAAGCTCCTTACTCGCGTACTAAGCCTGCTCATTCTGTTTTTCGCCGCTGCTGCCTCATCCTGGTCAGCGCCGCTCAAATGCGATTTCACCGAATACAAGGCGCGTCTTGGATTGACGGCAGCCCTCCAGACTGATTCCCTTGCTGTAACGTGGACAGGAACAGACGGTATTGAGTTACGCGCCCGCTTCGCGATTGCAAACGGTGTGCCGTTCATTCGCGATTTGGCTGTACGTAGTAATCGGAGCTGGAGAACCGTGGGTGAAAATCTAATCCCCGAGTACCGTGTCACAAGTGGCGTTAGGCGCATGTCGGAGCAGCAGGCGGCGCCTTTGCGAGCACTCGGCGTTGAGATCACTCCCGAAGTTATCGAAAAAAACAAGTGGTACGCGTTCTGGGATGCTCCACTCGAAGTCCCTGGAACGCGTCCTGGAGAGAAGACGCCGCGCGACATGGGTCTGCCTCGCAATCCAGCGGAGATCCGCCGCGCGATGGCATCGTTCCATGCGGAATCCTGCGCCATAAAGACGGACGGCGATCGCATTGAGATCAATTTTCATGGTCTCGAAATGGGAATCTTTTCCGGCAGCCTCCGATTCACTGTTTATCGCGGAACCAATCTGATACGTATGGAGGCAATCGCCAAGACTGATGAGCCATCGATCGCCTACAAGTACGAAGCGGGGTTAAGTGGCTTATCGACCGATTACACGCCGCGGGTCGCGTGGCACGATACTGGCGGACACCAGCAGGAGTATTTATTTGGCGGACCAAGAAACGACGCCATCGCGCCAGTTAAGGCGGCGAACCGCGTGCTCGTGGCCGAAGGGCCGAACGGATCGTTGGCCGTATTCCCTGCGCCACATACGTTTTTCTTTACCCGCGAAGTTGATACCAATTTGGGATATGTCTGGTATCGCAAGGATAACGACAAACAATTCGCGATCGGTATTCGCCAACCGGACCGTGAGGAGTCAGAGCAATATCGCGACAACTTTGCCCTGTTCAATGCGCCTCCGGGCACGTGGCAGCGCATGGCGGTGTACTTCTACGTCGATGCTAAGCCCGCCGAAGCTACTCGGAAGGCCGTCCTTGCCTTCACGCATGGCGACGCGTTTAAGCCGCTTGCCGGCTACAAGACATTTGTCAATCACTTTCATTTGGACTTCACCGGACGCCTGCGCCAGAGCGGCTCGCTCGATACGCCCATGCAAGATCTGGCTGCGATGCGCAGTCTGAACTTGAATATCGTCGGCCTTAGCGATTTTCATTTCGAACTGGCGCGCACTGATCCGGGCCCCCTGCGCTTCAAGGACCAGAAAGACTATTTTGAAGGATGCCGTCGAGCTTCGGACAAAGACTTCCTCGTGCTTCCATGGGAGGAGCCAAGCGCATATTTCGGAGGTCACTACAACATTCTGTGGCCTAAAAATGTGTACTGGTCGAAGGTGCGCACAAACGGACAGCCGTTTACTGAAAATGATCCCATTTATGGAAAGGTGTACCACACGGGTAGCACAGACGATGTGCAAGCGATGATCGATGCCGAAGGCGCGTACTGGTATCATGCGCACCCGCGAACGAAAGGCACCACCGGCTATCCGGACGCGATCTTTGGCAAGCCATGGATCAAGAATGATCGCTATTTGGGCGTAGCTTTTAAGCCCGGAATGGGAATGGATCTCTCCGAGCAACGGTTGTGTGAGTGGCGGTGCTTTGATTCCATGGACACAATGAACAATCAGAACGCTAATTCGGGTCTGCGCCCTAAGTACCTTATTGCCGACATTGATACATACAAAAAGGGACCGGAAGACGATTTGTACCCCAATTTTCCTGTGAACTACTTGAAGCTCGAACGCGTGCCTGGACCAGACCAAGATTGGAGTCCGATTTTGCGCGCACTGCGCTCCGGCGACTTCTTCGTGACTACAGGCGAGATCCTCATTACGAAGTATTCGATTGAAGGAAGCGGAGAACACCGAAATGTTTCAGCGGACATGGAATGGACATTCCCGCTCGAGTTCGTCGAAGTCGTGTGGGGCGATGGCAAGAAAATTGACCGCCAGATAATTTCAGCGAAAGACCTTCCGCCGTTTGGGAAAAAGCATTTCTCCATCCCATTTGACTCATCAGGAAAATCTTGGGTTAGGTTCGCAGTCTGGGACTCGGCAGGGGACGGCGCATTTGTTCAGCCCTCATGGCTGAGATGACTTAGTTACTCTCACGCGAGCTGATTTTCTGATCCGCCCTTGTAAACTCCCTGCCCCGCCTCCTGTGATGCCACTGTTCTGTTCGCTCGATTAGTGCTCGTCACTCCGAAACGTCAGGGAAAGCGCGACTCTTCGCAACAAGCATGTGGAACTGCCCAAACAATTCCCTGATAAATTCCTCTGTTATGGATTTGCGTCGAACGCCTCCCGACTCTGAACCCCCAAAACCTGTTGAGGAACCACCAGAGCGACCACAAACGGAACCGCCTGCTCCGGTGCGCGAGCCTGATCCCACGCCGCCTGATTACCTCGGCTCTAGAGTTCAAAAGGTAACTTTTCTCTTTTTAGTCTGCTTTGGCGTCTTCCTTCAGGACATCCCCGCTCAGGATGCAGTTGCACCAGGAGCGACCACTATTACCAATATCGAACAACTACCCGGATGGCAATCTTGCGACACCTGCTCGGGAGGCGGGAAAGTCCCATATTCGATGGCGCAGGGGCTCGACTATCCTGTGCTCCTCACAACTCGATTTTCCATTGGCCACGGTGTTCCGTGGTCGCACGCACTTTGGTGGAAGCGTCTGGGCAACAATTCCAACATCTCCCATTTTGAGATCAGTCTGGATGAGTACATCGAAGATCCGGATTCGTCTTGGGGAATCGAGTACAACGTCAACCAACTGCTGGATAACCGATGGTTCAAGTTCTCCACACAGTGTTCCTTTGGAGACGGTATCTGGCAGGTGTGGGACTCAGCTCACAAGCGCTGGGCGCCTACCAACGTGCCTTGCCTGCGTCCGACGCCTTCGACACACACACATTTGATGATGGCTTACGAACGCGTAAACGGACGCGCACACTTCCTGACAGTCACCATTGACAAGCAGGTGTACAGGATCGATCGGAGCTTCGATCCGCAGCCGATTGCCGGCAGAAGCGGAGACTTTGGAGTGCACTTCCAATTGAATGGCAACAAGCAATCGAATCCATACTCCGTATGGGTCCACGATTTTCGGCTGACATATTGGTAATCAAGG
>DATEMI010000200.1:0-2402 GCA_035275665.1 Terriglobales bacterium
CTCATCGGCTGGGCGAAAAATGGGGCCAGTGATGAAGAACTCCTTCGCCGCGGCATGGAACTCACATAGAGGGGCTTTACCATGCGATTTCTTAAGCCGCTCTAAAGCAAATGCCGCTATGGTTATGAGTCCTGGCTCACAATGTCACGTTCCCGCAGCCAAGTGAAAACCACAGGTGTTACGACCAAGACGTGCAGTAGTGAACTCACCATGCCTCCGAGCACTGGCGCGGCCAGCGGTTTCATGAATTCCGCACCGGTTCTGGTGGACCACATTAACGGAAGTAGTTTGACAAGAAAGACGCCGCCGGTCAGAGCAAATGGCGATCGTAGTGATCTTCTGCAGCGGCACGGGATTTCAGGCAAGACATCGATTAGTGATCCCGGCGGTGCTGCTGATCATCTTCATTCTGCTGATAATCCACTGTGAGGAGGATGTCGGAGTGACCGGGTTCGGCATTTGATGGCGCCACGAAATCAGGTCGAGGAGGGTTTCGACTCCGGCAAAAGCTCGAACCAGAACCTGAGAATCCAAAACACATCGTTACGGGTGCGCGGAATGGGCTACAAGTTCGTGCCATAGTCTAACGCGTCGGACGCTGCAGCACGACGTGGTTTGCAATCGTCAAGCAAACAAGGGAGGGTATTCAGGGTTGAGATGCAAGCAGTCGGTGCGGATGGCCCTGTTATTCATAGGCTAATGCTTGGATTACATCCTGTTTCACTGCTCTCCACGCGGGAAGGATGGCTCCCAGCAAAGCGCCTATGACCGCAACGCCGGAAGCTATGGGCCACCAACGGTACACAGTTTCTTGCGTCAGACTTGCCGGCGCAGCATGCATCATCAGCCATTTGCTTCCGCCTGTCATTACGATTCCCAAAATGCTGCCGAGCATTGCGATGAGCAGAGTCTCTCGAAGAAGCAGATTCAAGATGTAGCCAGACGAAGCCCCGAGAGCCTTCAGTATTCCGATCTCTCGCGTCCTCTCCAGTACGGCGGTGTACATCGCCATGGTCACGACGATAAAACCCACAATTAAGCCGATGCCAATCACAACCCCGATGAAGTCTCGCAACATCCCGACACTATTGATCGTCAACAGCGAAGTAAACTCCTCCATAGTGTAGATAACATATCCAGGGACTGTGCCCCGCAACTGATCAACGACGACGATCGTTCGAGATGGGTCATCCACCTTTAGGTAAATCTGGCTGAGCCTGCCGGGGTTTCCGGTTAAAGCCTGAAGGACATTCAGGCGCGCACAGATATGGGACAGCTTGCCAGACTCGAAGACCCCCGACACTCGCCAGACGTGATTTGCCAGCGTGATTGAGCTTCCAACGCTCAGCCGCTTCTCCCTCGCATAGTATTCATCGACAATGACGTCATCGTCTTTCTGAAATGGGCCACCCCTGACAAAGCGGAAGCCGCCATTCAATCTGTTGAATTGTGCGAGATCGATACCCGTTAGGACATCAAAACCGCCCAGAGGTTGACCCATGGTGCCGGTAGCGAATGTGATATGGGGCTGCTTCATGAAGAACGGAACCAGCTTTTCGCTCATCGGAGAGGAACTAAGGCTAATGATGGAGCTCGCGGGAGGGCGGATTATGATATCCGCGCCGACTCCGCGCGCACGACGCGCGGTTTCGTCGAGCGTTCCATAACTGATCCCAACCAGCGTAAGGATCATCGCTACCTCAACTCCGATCGCGAGTACGCTCAAACATGTTCGGACCGGCCGCTGGCGTAGATTTTCAAACACGAGTTTGTTCAGCAAAGCAACCTCCGGCAGAGGACATGCACGAGGGGTCTGCAAAACCACGCGGAATTTGCAGACCCGTGGAAATACAGTCGGGCAAGTTGCAAATTCTTGGAATCTATAAGCGCCGGCCGACAGTGACGAAAAGTCCCCCCTCATGCCCGAGAGTCGTAATCCATCCAATCTGTGCCAGCCACCCCTCGAGACGCCAGTTGTCTCCAGCGCTAGCGAACAAATCGTCTGACTCCTCATCCAGCATTGCACTTGGGTAGGCCCGCACGTATTCGACGCCATTTTCCGCAAACCAGCTCTGCACCTGAGCTAAGGTGTGACGATGTTCCTCCGGATGCTGATATTGGTCCCTCAGCCAAGCCTTACGCCGTGCCGGCTCACTCTCTCGATCGCGTAACACCGGATCGCAAGGGATGAATTGGTATCCAGACAGCCGCGCAACGAAGCGCCGGGCCCGAAGAGGAATACGTGCGAAAGCGTTATAGACTCCGACAACGATGATGCCACCCGGACGTGCTAGACGGACGATCTGCGCAAACGCCGCTCTCGGGTCTGGAGTATGGTGCAAAACCCCCGATGAGTAGACCACATCGAAAGCACCCGCTCGCAGGCCGGGATGATGCAAGTC
>DATEMI010000201.1:0-6789 GCA_035275665.1 Terriglobales bacterium
TTGCTTCCACTCCCATGGGAGAGTCTGCCTGACCGATGAGTTCCTTGATCAGAAATCCGCAATGCAGTTCGATGAAGCTGCCAAAAATAAAATTGAGCACCTCCACTCGACGCGAATCTTCGATGCTGGTCGCGCCGTGCCAACCAATAAGATTCAGACCGTCGCGGGTGTTTGCCTCTCGCACTTGCCGATCGCTAAGAACCGGAGAATCACTGCGAGAGATCCTGCGAACCATTTCCGGTCCGACCCAGAAGAACGGAGGTGTTTTGATTTCGCGCAGGAAGGAATCAGAAACGAATACGCTGACTCCTGCTCCCAGAAGCTCGAAACGATGACCGTGCAATTCCTCGAATACGACAGCTGTAAATGCTTCGCTCCCGAGAAGACAAAGCCACGTCTTTCGCAAATCTGAAATTGCCGTTCCATAGCGCGGAGCAAGGATGGGATTGGCAGCCACGATTTCCACGCACTTACCCACGTCATTTGGCCGCATTTGACGATAACGAAATGTCATCGGACTTGCTGGCGGGAAGCCGCGACCACCAATTTAGGTGGTCTTTTACATCCTTTGTTTGTAGCACGACATTTTCTAGAATTCCACGGTTCAACTCGCTTATAGGCGTCGAAGCAACATAGCCTCGCGGCAAACCGGGGGATGTTTGCTGACGCCGAGCCGCACTTTATCAAATCACGCTCACAGGAGAGAGACATGAAACGAGCAGGACGCTTCACACTGTATGCGGTTGTGCTCACGCTTTGCGTTTTAATGATCGGTTCTCTGACTTCGACGCCCAGCTTTAGCCAACAATCAAATCCGGGCCGCCTCGTTGGGTCATGGAAGGCTGCGGTCACGCCGATCAGCCCACCCGGCCTGGATCCGTTCACCGATTTGCTTACGTTTACAAGCGATGGCTCAGTGATTGAAACTCGGCGGCTGTTTGTGCCGGCAACTCCTTTTGGCGCCTTGCTCGAAACTCCTGGCCACGGCGGCTGGACACGCACGGCTGACGGGCAGTTCGACATCCATTTCACCTTCTTGCTGCAAGGAGCGAAAGATGGAGCGGACGTGGGAACTGACAATGTCCACCTGCTGGTGTCGCTTGATTCGACCGGCACGGCGCTTTCGGGAACCTTCGAGAGTACAGTCAAAGACCCCTCCGGAAATGCACTATTTACTGCGACAGGCACGTTTTCGGCAAACCCGATTTAGGAATTGACACACAGGCTCAAGTTGCAGATGCGAATGGATTAGGTGCCGAATGCTAACTAGTTTCCAAAAAATCCGGGTGCCGCAGCGGACTTGATAACCGCTAGGAGATGACTAATGAGGGTTGCTCGAATTTTGAAGTCTACACCCGAACTCGCCGCGGCGCGACGTAAGCTGGGCGTTCTCGCATTCAGTTTGGTCATAGCGTTCGCAGTTGGATCAGCAACAGGTCGGACTGGCTCCTCTACCGAAACGCCGAACGATACTCAAATCCTGTTCCTGGGCACCGCTGGTGGGCCACCCTTGCGCTTGGACCGTTCGGAACCTTCTACTTTGCTTATCGTTGATGGTCGCCCGTACTTGATCGATTGCGGAATTGGCACGATGCGACGATTGCTGCAGGCCCGCGTCCAGTCAGAACAGATCAAGACGATCTTCTTCACGCATCTTCATTCCGATCACGATCTCGGACTAGCTGATGTGATGGCAAACGATTACTTTCGTCTGGGCTTGGCGCGCTCAACTCCATCTATTCACATTTATGGCCCACCACAAACGAAAGAGCTTGTCGATGCTGCGTTTCGCTACATCACCATCACCGTCCGGCCTTTCGCCTCTGAGAACCCCTCGGACTTTCATGTGGTGAATGGAGAATTCGCCAGTCCGTTTGTTGCGCACGAGATTGATCATGAAGGCGTAATTTTTCAGGATGACAAGATTCGCGTTATCGCTGCCGAAAACACTCACTACACGCTAATGCCGGCAGAAGATCGCAAGCATCTGAAATCTTTTTCTTATCGATTCGAAACGCCGCATGGCGCAATTGTCTTCACAGGAGACACTGCTTCGAGCGATGCCGTGGCGAGATTGGCAAAAGGCTCTGATGTGCTCTTGGCGGAAGTGTCTTATCGAGATGCTGAAGATCTGGATCAAACCGTGACGGCCATGGCGGCCAGAACCCACGCGACCCCCGAGCGCACCAAGACATTCCGATCGCACTTCGAGTTCGAACATCTCGATACCAAGGCTGTAGGAGAGCTTGCGTCGAAGGCGCAGGTCAAGTCGGTACTTCTGTACCACTACAATCCTGCAGACAAAGCCGACGAAGCAGCCTTCGTAAGCGGTGCTAAGCGCTACTTTCCTGGCCCTGTGTTCGCTCCTGCAGATCTGGACCGTTACTGCCTCGGTCTGAGTGGAAAATCGAATGACAACACTAGGATATTGGCGCCTTGCGAAACCTCGGTGCAATCGCAAAAGACAATTGACTCCAGCAGGCCGCCGCAATTTTCCGAAATCACTCGTTCATCCTCGGTCACGCCGGGCGCTCCTTGCCCAAGTTGTTGCACGATGCAAGTGAGCGAGCGCACGCAACTGCTATGTTCTCGCAAATGAAGCACTGGAGAGTTTGCCACCGCGGCCTCTGTTCTGGCACTTGTATACGTATGCGTCCGTGGCAGCCGCTTCCGAAGTAAAAGGCAGCTCATCTGGAACTGTGGTTCAGTCGTTCGGGAAAGTTTGGTTCTTCAAGATTGCTCCTGCTGAATGGAAGCCTGTCAGCGGAGAGCGAGCTGCGGTAATTGGTCCACTCCCAGTTCCGCTCGCTGAAAAATATTTCGCTCGCTACATGGAAAGCATCGAGGCGCCAACCGTGACCGGCACTCCGGTCCACACTCACCCTGGTCCGGAGGCTTGGTACTTGCTCGGCGGCGCACAATGTCTGCGGACACCGAACAAAACATTCGTAATTCATACAGGTGAAACAGGATTCGTTCCCGGCCACGAACCGATGGCTCTGAAATCCCACGGCACCGAACCTCGCCAGTCGCTCGTCCTCGTTTTGCGCGATGCTTCTCAACCGTGGAGGACGAAAACTGGAGCGTGGAAGCCCCAGAGTCCTTGCCCGCAATGATTCACACTGTTCGGTACTGCGTGAATTCGTCCTCATGGAGCACCGTGGTGGGCGTGGTGAAAAATATCAAGCACGACGGACTCGATGTCGATGGCGTGCCGCACGTCTATGTTCCGTTGAATCAGTTCCTCGGGCGGTCGTTGAGCTTGGCGCTGCGAACTTCGTTGCCCTCGAGCACGCTGGAGACGCAAATTCGCGGCGCGATTCAGAGCGTAGATCCCGGGCTGCCGGTATTCAGCATCACCTCGATGGATGAGGTACTGCATGCATCGCTGGCATCGCGCAGATTTTCCGCGAATTTGGTGGCGGGATTTGCGGCGATGGCGGTGCTTCTGGCCTCCATCGGAATTTACGGCTTGTTGGCCTATATGGTCGGCCAACGAACGCGCGAGATCGGTATCCGCATGGCCGTGGGCGCGCGGCGGGACGACATTCTGAGAATGTTCTTACGCAAGGGGGTCGCGCTTGCTGGCGTTGGCATCGTTGTCGGAGTGGTCTTTTCGGCATCCACTGCGTCCATGATGGCAAGTTTGCCGTATGGTGTTCGCCCCCGTGATCCGGCTGTGTTTCTGATCGTGCCGCTCATTTTGATGGTGGTTGCGCTCCTGTCCAGCTATATTCCCGCCCGGCGCGCGGCCACGGTGAGCCCGATCGTCGCCTTGCGCGAGGCATGAAGTCGCGGCTCAGGCAAATGGGGAAATCAACATCTATCGCGGTGGATGGCACAACTTTGCGGCGACTGAGTTTCAGGCCAGAGTGGTCCCAAAGCGGGACAGTTCGATCCTTATTGGCTCTACACATCCGTTCACGACTTCGGAAGAACCATTAACAAAAATATTTCTCTGGATTGCTGGCAGTTTGATTGTCCTCGCGCCAAGCAGATTCCGAGATCAGGTTGCTGGAACTCATTCTGCTCGTCAATCCATCCTAGCAATCAAGTTCGTCCTATACAAACCTACTAACTTGGATTACTTTCTCTACGCATATCCCGAGCGGCAGCGACCCGGGAGCGTCGACGCCGGGATTGCCGCTCGATGCCGCAGCTCTCGCGAGTGGCACCCTAGTCGTTTTGGAGAAGGGTCTTACTCCATGAGAGGTATGGACCCATCTGTGCGCTCCGGTTCCACTCGCTGTGCACACGTTCATCCGAACATGAGGGTGCAGAAACCGCCTGGAGTTTGCGAGTATCGGCAAGAGCTCAAACGCATTGTTAAGCGCACTTAGGTATGGGCATTGTTTTGTTGATCTCGGCAGCTGTAGCCATAGCGCTTATAGCCTCGTTTAGAGGCCGAATATCTCGGCAAAAATCTGCCATTATCGCAATTGTGTACTTCACAATTACGACATTTACGGTAGTGGGCAACCCATTCTTGAAGGTTAAGACGGTCACCATACCAAATTTCGGAATTCTGCTTACGCTACCTTGGAGTCTTTTGTTAGCAAGATTCGTGGCGTCCTTTAACCTAACATTGGAGTTGTGTGCGGTACTCACTCAATGCATTGATATTGTTCGCAATTCTCAGCAGGTGGCGAAATAATCCAGTGGCGTGATGGCCACGATCAAAATCGAACGCCAGTGGGAACTTATAAGTTAGCTTTTTCGGTCACGTTTGAAATATCTTGAGTAACAGGTCACGACTCCTTTCACGAGCTGACGTTCTGAGGGTTTGTCTATCTTCTATAAGACAACGCGTCAATATGCCCAGTATTTTCTTTTCGGATCTCTCCGCGCGGCGCTGCTCCGTGTCACACCAGGAACATGCCAGCACTTTAGGTGGCCCGCAATTCATTGCCCGCGACTTCAAGGAGTTCTTTCGCATCTATGCCTTGAAAATCCCCCAAGACTCACTAACGGAGAACGTCGCTTCTCCATTTCAGGCTCAACCAAGACACAGGAGCTGGGAGGCAAGACACGAGCAGCACCTGTCATTCATAACGCAGTGCCTCGACCGGATCCACCTTGGTCGCTCTCCGAGCCGGCAGGTAGCTAGCTAGAGATGCGATCAGAAGAAAACAAACTGCCGCAACGCTGAACGTACTCAGATCGCGGGAGCCTACCTGATACAACATGGTCTGCATCACTCTCGTCAGTGCAAGCCCTGTCACCCAGCCAATTGCGATGCCAACAATGGTCAGCAGCAGCCCATTCCCGATAATGAGACGCAAGATATCGCCCTTCTCCGCACCGAGGGCCATACGCACCCCGAGTTCCTGTCGCCTTTGGGTCACCGCATAATTCAGCACTCCGTAAATACCCACAACTGCGAGCGTCAGTGCGATTCCGGAGAAAGCGATCAGCAAGAACATGGTGAGGCGAGGTTGAGCACGCGACGCATCCATTAGCTCAGAGACGGTTTCCACATGGGTAACCGGCTGATCTGGATCAATTTCAGAAACTTGCTTACGCACGGTTGCGATCAACCCATCGGGCTCAACTGCGGTGCGCACAAAAAGATTCATGTTCCCCCAGGGTAGCTGCGCAAAGGGGAAATACACTTGGGGGTCTGCCTCGCCAAACCATTGTTCTTGGTGTTGCCGGCGAGGCCAACCACTTGCGCAGGCTGCTGGCGGCCGAGAGCGATGTGTTTGCCGATGGGATTGTCGTTCGGCCAGTAACGGCGGGCGAGGGCCTGATTCACCATGATTACGAGCGGCGCCTGTTTGTCGTCGGCATCGGTAAACATCCGTCCGGACAGGAGCGGAATCCGCATGGTTTCGAGGTAGCCCGGAGTGATCGCCTCGATGGTGGTGAATGGACGTTCCATCAGGGGCACTTCAGGCTGGCCCTCGACCAAAATGGGAGTGACACGGATCTTTGTCAGCGGACGCGCCGCGGAGAGTCCTGCCGAACGCACTCCGGGAAGCACAGAGACTCGCCGCAAGAGTTCGTTGAAGAACGCAATCTGCTTTTGCGCGTCGGCATACTTCACTGTCGGTAACGAGATGTTCATTGTCAAGACGTTTTCTGGGTCGAATCCTGGAGAAACTCGCAGGAGATGCACGAAGCTGCGGCCAAGAAGTCCCGCTGCAACTAGCAGAAGCATCGATAGCGCCACTTGTGAGACAACAAGAAGATTCTGTAGTTGTGCACGCCTGCGTCCGCCGGAAACGCCTCGGCCTTCATCCCGCAGAACGGAGTTCAAATCCCCCTTCGAAAGCTGCATTGCAGGAACAATTCCGAAGGCGATGCCCGCAGTGATCGATATAAGAAAGGTGAAACTGAGAACCCGCCAATCCAGTGTTATCGGAACTGAAGGCAGCCAGTCCGTGACTCCCAATGTGCGTAACCCAACCATTGCGAGCCACGCAAAACCTGTTCCGAGGACGCCTGCGAAAAGGCCCAGGAGAACGCTTTCTGTGAGCAACTGTTGAACGATAACGCTCCGTTTTGCGCCTAGCGCGATGCGAATAGCGATCTCTTTTCGCCTGCTCAGCGCGCGAGACAGGAGGAGGCTGGCGACATTGGCGCAGGCAATTAGCAAGAGTACCCCCACGGCAGCTGAGAGCATGAGGATGCGGCTGCGAACATCGGAAACTATCTCTTGCTGCAAACTTCCTACTGTCACCGAGACGTCCTTGCCAGTATCCGGAGCTTTGGGGTTTTCCTGCGTGTAACGGCTGTTAAAAACATCCATCTCCGCCTTCGCAGAGGCGAGCGAAGCTCCCGCCCGCA
>DATEMI010000202.1:0-3101 GCA_035275665.1 Terriglobales bacterium
CACGGAACTGCGGTTCCTTGAAGTTCCGAAGAGCGCCACACCAACAGTGACTAGCAGCACGGCCCCACCGCCAAATGCCCATCTGTGCCGGCCGGTCATGAATTCTTCACCTGACCATCGCAGAGCGTGATAGTGCGGTCGGCGAACTCCCGCCAACGCGGATCATGGCTCACAACAACCACCGTTCTCCCGTCGTCACTCACTTGCTTCCGGAGGATTTCACAGATGTTCTTTCCAGCCTTGGCATCGAGAGAGGCAGTAGGCTCATCTGCGAGCAGAATGGGAGGATTACCCGCCAGAGCGCGCGCTATCGCGACGCGCTGCTTCTCTCCGGGGCTAAGTTCGTTGGGTTCCTGATGAAGCTTCTCGCCCAGGCCGAATTGCAAGAGTAGATCACGAGCCATTTCCTTACGATGAGGGTTGCTGGGATCGCGAATTTGAAATCCCATAGCGACGTTGTCAAGTGCAGTAAGTGAGTGGAAGAGCCGGAATGCCTGAAATACAAAGCTAATTTTCTTTTGGCGAATCTCCGTCAGTTCCGGTTCGGTTAGTTGGGTTACCTCATTACCGTCCACAAATACCGTTCCGGTATCAGGTGATAAAAGACAGCCCAACATGGACAATAACGTGGTCTTCCCGCTGCCAGAAGGTCCCATAACCAGCGTGAGTGTGCCGCGTTCGAAATCTAGCGAAACGTTACGCAACGCACGGACACTGGCGCCTCCCTTGCCGAAAGAGACGCTCGCGCCCTCAACTCCCAGGAAATGATCAGGCACGGAACACTCTCCCCGGCTCGACCGTGAGGGCAGTGCGGACCGAAGCAATCGATGCTAGCGAACACATGAATAAACTGGGTACGACCATGGCTGCGGGCAACCACCAGGGTGCGTAGATCCAAGGAATAAGGGACTTTGCGTAAACAACGCTCGGAATAGCTGCCAACACTCCGAAAACGCTGCCAAGCACGCCGCAAATCAGCGCTTGAGCGAGCACAATGCGCGCCACGAAGCCCTGTGAGGCGCCCAGCGCCTTCAGCGTGGCGTACTCCTCGATATTTTCCATCGTGTTCGCGTAAATGGTTTGGGAGACAACGACAAGACCTATAAGAAACGCCAGAACGGCAGCGGTTAGAATCGCGCCCCCCGCTCCCGTTTTCATGGTCCAATACATACGAGATTTGTGCGCAAACTCGCTATGAGTGAGGACGTCGACCTCCGGCAGCCGCTGCTTGAGCTCTTGCTGAATATCGGACACCGCGTATCCGTTGGCGACCCGCAGAAGAATGTACATCGCGTCATCCGAGCCGAAACCCATATACCGAGTGGCGTTCCTGTAAGAAGTGAAGAGAAAAGGAACGCCTAAGAAAGCACCGTATCCTTCGATCTCTCGCTCAATACTGGCGCGGTGACGGTTTATCTCAACTTCTGCTGGCAGTGAAGTTAGTTCCATCTGCTTGCGGTCGCTTACGTCGTAGAGAACCGCTTCGGGCGATGTCTCCGCAACCGATTCTGGTGCGTCGGGAACTGGGAACCTTTTGCCAACATTGGGGTCCGCGCCGACCAAGGCCACCACTTGCTGCGTGCCGCTCGGAGTCCGGTAAACGGCAAAAGCCATGCACACCCTACCGGTTTCCACTACACCGGGTACGCCGGCAGCCATTTCCCTAACGCGGCTTTCCAGCACAGTTCCAAACTCAAAGGCTTGCACACCCCGGGCAGTGATCCAGATATCGGAGTCGCTGGCATCGATGAGCCGGGATGCCGCTCTCAAAAAACCGACCAATAAACTGCCTTGAAAGATCATCAAGAACACGGCAAAACACACGCCCAACACCGTTACGGAGAAGCGCGCACGATCGTGAACAATGTTCTGCCAAGCGAGTTTCATAAGAACAGAGCCGAGAAACCTAAAGGACGAAACACGTTGTAAAGTCGGTGGTCATGGCTTTTGCAGCCTCAAACGGATGATTCTGTCCGTTCTTCCAGAATCGAACTCTGGGCTACTTTGTTTGCTCGCATGCCTGCCACGATTGATCTCCTGCCAACAATGCTGTGGTCCCCTCAGCGGACAAAGGCTTTGAAAAATAATATCCCTGACCATATTTGCAGTGCAGTTTTCTGAGCAGAGCAACCTGTTGAATTGTCTCTACGCCCTCGGCGACAACATCTAAGCGAAGATTGTTGGCCATTGGCAAAATGGTTCGGGCGATCTCCATCCCGTCTCCGTCATCTCCCATGCTACTGATGAAAGAGCGATCGATCTTCAGCGTGTCGAGCGGAAAGCGGTGGAGGTAACTCAATGAAGAATAACCCGTACCGAAATCGTCGATCGCCAGCTGAATGCCGAGCGATTTAATGTGTTGCAACATTTCCACTGCAGCCGTGGGGTCGCCCATCACGGTACTTTCCGTGATTTCCAACTTCAGAGCTTCGGGTGGCAGAGAAAGCTCGCGCAGCAACTTTCCGATATCCTCGACAAGTTTCGGCTGTAGAAATTGCTTGGCGGAAAGATTGACGCTAATTGTCAGATCTCGATGGGCACCTGCACCTGTTCGCCATTCGCTGACTTGACGGCACGCTTCGCATAAATTCCACCAGCCAAGCTCGCGGATGAGGCCGGTTTCTTCTGCGACGGGGATAAATTCAATAGGCCCAAGTAGGCCTCGAGTGGGATGCTGCCAACGCAACAGAGCTTCAAACCCGGCAATTTCTCCAGAAACGAGGGCAACAATGGGTTGATAAAAATTACGAAATTCGCCGCGTTCAAGTGCCCGACGCAGATCAGTCTCCAACTGCAATCGGGCCATGACGCTGGCCCGCATATCGGCATCGAAGATCTCATAACGCGCCTTTCCGAGGGACTTGGCCCGATACATTGCAGTGTCGGCATCTCGCAGCATCTCTTCCGGTTGTGTATAGTTCGCATTGCTCAAAGCAATTCCGACGCTCACCGAGGTGAAGATTTCTTTTCCACCCAAGATAAAGGGCGGGGCCAGAGCTTTCATCATGCGCTCCGCCGCACGCTTAGCGTCGCCCGGATCTTTGATGTCGTCGAGCAGAACGGTAAATTCGTCTCCACCCAGGCGTGCGACAGTGAAAGTC
>DATEMI010000203.1:0-6617 GCA_035275665.1 Terriglobales bacterium
GCGCTTGGAGCGATAGAGGGCCATGTCGGCGCGGGACAGCAATTCCGGTGCGCTTTCGTGCGGCGCACAGGTTGCCACACCGAAGCTAGCGGTCAAGCTCACATCGCGCGGAAGGTCATTCAGTGTCGCAATGTCGCTCCGTAACCGTTCCGCAACTTCCTCCGCCGCGCGGAGTTCTGCATCGCGCAGCAGAATGACGAATTCCTCACCGCCGTACCGGGCCAGCACATCGGAAGGTCGAGTGCCCGCCCGGAGCACAATGCCGACGCGTCGCAAAATAGCGTCCCCTATGGGATGGCCATGCTCATCGTTAACCTGTTTGAAGTAGTCAACGTCAAGAAGAATCACACTGAGGCCCTGAAGACTTATCTCGCAGCGATGGAGCTCGCGCCGCAGCGCTTCCTCGAACGCACCACGATTGAGCAGGCCCGTCAGCGAATCGGTTTGTGCAACAACCTCCAACTGCTTGCGGTGGGCACAGAAAGATAGCCAACCCAGCGAGATGCTGATGCTCAATGTCAAAATCATCACCAAGTAGCTGAAAGCGGCATGGATAGCGTCTGGATGGAGAAAGTTCGGATTGACGGGACTCAGCCATCCGTAGACTCCCCAGACCACATTCACAAATGCCGTTGCAGCGAGCAGCCACGCGCACGCTCGTGCCGGATCGCGCAATGGAGTACCGGCTCCGCAGAAGAGCGTGACAGCGCTCATCACCAAAAGGACTACCAGCACCACGCAGTGTGTCTCAAGCCGAGAAATCTCGGAATTTTCCACGTAGGTGAACCACACCAACGCCGGGGTTGCGACCGCACAGACCGCGAGAGCTGCCTGCAACAGCCGAGGTGGAAGATCCAGAATTTCAACGATGGCAACGTACAGAAACACAACTCCGGCGAACAGCAGGACATTCGGAATCAACTCGGTGAGCAGCAACGACGCTCGTGACCGCATTCCAAACAGAATAACGGCGCTCAAATCGCAGAGAACAAAGTGTCGCAGACGCACCAAGCCACGCAGACCAGGGAGGCTACGGTGCGCGACCCCGAAACCCTGCATCGCGAGCACGAGAGCGACCGCATAGGCGAACATCAGATACGGGGTATACATCGGAATTCTATTGCCCTCCCGAAACATGAGCGTGCAACCCGGGATGCCGAAAGAGCTTCATCTCGATGATGCGCGAAGCAGGATCTGATTGAGCATTGCACAGTGGCTATCACAGGTCATCCCACAATCAGGCCACAACTCGTTCACGTTTAGGGACCCCGTAAGGTCAGATACCCGTTCGGACACAATAAAGCCCTTATCGAGTGATAGACGATTCTGTTACCCGTCGATGATCTTGCGCAGAATGGCGATATCCACCTGAAGGTCTCGTGCGAGCTCCTTGAGCATCCGTTCACTTGGTCGTGCATCAGGCTGGAACAGCTGCCGAACCTGCGATTCAGACCAATTGTATCTGCGGGCTATCTCAGAGAGCGATCTGCCATGCGAGTTGCACAAATGGCTGAGAGCAACTACGAACGGTTCCCTTGTCATTTGAAACCCGTTTCACCGCCTATCACTCGTGGCATATTTGCGACCGTGATCGTGCAGGCGACCAGACCTTCGATTACCCTCTCAGCTGCGGCGGTCACGTGGACGCTAGTCAAACTTTACCGCCATAACCGACCTCGTTGCCCCACTCGGCGGCCGCATCAGCCGCAGCTCGCAACTGATATTGCTCGAGGTGCAATAGTCAATGTCTACGGCCAGACCGGCAACACCACACACTACAACGAGAAAGCAGTCCGTTATGACAAATGCCTGCACGCCCTGAGTTCTAAAGTGGCTTTTGGCAGAAAAACAGTCCAATGGAGCAAACCTCCCCGATATGCATATCCGCGGTCCTGCCGTCCAGCCACAATCATCATCGAGCCTTTCTCTGTTGGCCGATACAACTTTGGAGTGACACCTGTAATCGAAGCGGACTAATTACTCCCAGGCATTTATCGCGACTTGCCCAGCCAGCACTCCTTAATGCAGCCGAATATCTGCCGCAGTCATGTCCGAAACGCCTTTTGACCGTGCCAGTGCCCGAGAAAAGCGGCGAGCCCGGAGGCTCGCCAATCTGAATGTGGCTGCGGGTCCTATTGGCGCTCAGCTGTCCCCACAGGCTGGCCACCTGAAATGCTGATCGATCCTACATGCGTCACGGACGCATTCGATGAGTCGAATGCCTAAATCTCAAGGTACGCTCCGGCGTTCGTGCGATTCTGGGGATAAACGATCTTCCCATCAAGACTGATGATATCGACCTGGTCCGGAATGACGGCCGGCAGCGCAGAGCATTGCGCCCAACCACAGCCGTAATTCTTCTTTCAGAGGTCTTCTTGCAATTTGTACGAAATGGCCGAGCGATACGACTGGGACGCGGCTGACGTGCTGGTGTTCCTTAGGTCGGAGCGCGCACCTGTGTAACGGTAAGTGCCTGTTGTCAGACTAGTTAATCTAGGGCACTATTCCTGCCCAGCCTATCGCGATTCCTGCTCTCCAGCTCGGTTTGTCGCATCGTCCGGTCCCAGTCTCTCAGTCTCGTTTGCCATACTCGTACGTGTAGTAGCCGAGGTATCCGTAGTACTCCGGCAGGGATGCATCGACGCCGTTGAAGACAATCCATAGACCTTCACATCGAGGTCGCGCAGGGTCGCCGCGGTGCGGGCCAGCATGCCTCGGGTGCAAAAGCCTTGGCGAATCACGAGCACGATGCCGTCCGACAGCGCCCCAACAATGGTTGGGTCGGTGACGGAGAGAATCGGCGGAGTGTCGAAGATGACGTAGTCGTAGCGTCCGCGAAGCTGCTGGACCAGCTCGGTCATCGCTTCGGAGGCGAGCAGATCGGCGGGAAGAGGGGGCACCGTTCCGGAGGGGATCACATCGAGGCTCGACAGGCTCGCATGCGTATGCGTCACCTGATCAAGGGAGTAATGGCCGGTGAGCACCTCGGAAAGACCCTTGCCACCTTCGATGCCCAGACGCTTGTAAACGGATGGGCGGCGCATATCCGTATCCACCAGAGCAACGCGTTTGCCGCCTTGGGCCAGGACGGCGGCCGTATTCACCGCGACGGTCGATTTGCCCTCTGCGGGCTGGCAGCTGGTAATGGTGATCAGCTTCGACTGCCGTGAAGTGCTGGACAACTGCATCGACGTGCGCAGGGCGCGGAAGGACTCGGAAAACGGTGAACGCGGGTCGCGCAGCAACTCCGGACCAACGGGTGTGGCCACGTCGGCTTCGCGCAGCTTCCAGTGTCCCTGGGGAATCACCGCGAGCGGCGGCAGCTGAAGCATTTCCTGGATCTCGTGCGCGTCGCGCAAACGCGTATCCATTTTTTCCAGGAAAAGGCCCAGCGTAAGGCCGGTGAACAGTCCGAAGAGCAGTCCCAGCTCCGCCAGTTTTGACGGCGCCATGCTCGAGGGGCTGATCGGGAGAGCGGCGAGGTCCACCAGACTGATATCGGCCGAATCGAGACCGGAATCGACTGCAGCTTCGCGCAGCCGCGTGAGGATCTTTTGATACATCTGCCGGTTCGACTCGTACTCCTCATTCAGCAGCATGTAGCGAACGACGTCGTCGCGCTGACCGTAGAATTGCTGTTCTTTCTGCCCGAGCAGGGATTTCGCCTGGTTCTCGGCGGATTGCGCCACGCCGTAAGCATCTTTGGCCTGTTGCACGGCGCGCGCTTCCTGCTTCGAGATCTGCTGGTCGAGCGAGGCGATCTCAGCGTCTAGCTGCTTCACCTGCGGGTAATTGGGACCGTAGACCGGCTGCAGATGCGCCAGAGAAGCCGCCGCCGTGGCTCGCTGCGCTCGCAGGCTGGCAAGCAGAGACTGTGAAGTGTCGCCGGGAGCCGTGGGCGCATCCTGAATCTGGTCAGGAGGCAGAGAACTCAGGATGCGGTACCGGGCTTCCGCCAGCACGCGCGCCTCGGTCGCATCGGAGATTCCCTTGTCCAGATTGGCAACTTCGCCGATCGCCAGCGTGTGCTGCGGATCGAAGGCGTAAATGCCGAGCTTCTTCTGCAGATCGACCATGCGGTCCTGGGAGGCCTGCACCATGGAACGGAGGTCCTCGATCTGCGACGTCAGCCATTTCGAAACCTGCTGCGTGGCATTGTATTTCGACTTGAAGTTCTCTTCGATGAAGGTGCTCTCGACACCGTCGACGATGTCAGCGGAGAGCGAGGGCGATCGGCTCTTGAAGGAAATGGAAATCAGCTCGGTCCGGGGCACTCGGGCAGCGGTCAGGCCACCCTTGAGTTCGCCCGCCACAGCGTTGCGAACATACGGATTGTTGAGATCGCCGTGCCAGAGTGGAACCTTGGTGCCATTCGGGCCCGCAACCGTCGAGCCCGGCGCGACAAAATCTTTGTTGTCGAGCAAATTCAGGTTTTTCGCAACGGCGACCAGCAGAGACGGGTTCTGCAGAATGGCGACATCCGTCTCCATCATTTCGTCGAGTGAGCTGAGACCAGATCGGGCGGAAATCGATTTCAATGAAGAAGCGGAGCCCGGCTGGACTTCGATTTGGCCCGTCGCCGTATATTCCTTGCCGCGCATGACGCCGAAGGCGAAACCGAGCGTCGCGGTGCCAATGGCACAACAGACCAGCAGAACCCGGCGCTTGCGAATGATGAGCCAGAGATCCAAAAGCGACAGATCTTTGGTTTCCCGCACACCCGAGACACGACTGCCTCGAACAGATTCTTGTACTGAGACTTTCAGTGTCTAACCCTCGCAGAGATCAAGAAAGTAATGACGAGCGCCCGGTTGGAATAGACATGTGAGGCCTTCCAATGACCGGCAGACTGGCCCTCTGCCGGTCACTGTGAGCGGCGCACGTTCAGCCCGCGTGGTGACGACCTGCTCCCAAACTATTTGGGGCCATGCCCCTGTCGCGCCTCGATTCGCGGCATTTCGATATCGCGCCGCAGACCCGAAACATCGTTGACGTGTCCCGCCGATCGCTCAGCCTTCTCACCCCGGGGTGTACTCTGCCCCGCTTTGGCCTTAGTACGACGGGCATCCCACTGAGCAAAGCCCCAAACGATTAGGAAGAGCACCAGGCCCGCTGTTGAAATCAGTCCATCTTTTACATCCATAACGATCCGATCAGGTCTCCACCAGTCAGCTGAAATATCGGTAGCTGCCTTAATGCGGCAGTGAAACACCGAGCTTCAGGGTTTCCCCGCTCGAATTCAGCCGTGGCGCGCCTTTCCAGCGGAACGGCATACACAGCACTCTATGTGGTCGCTGTACGGGTGTGCATTAGAGAATGAGAATTGTGGCCTGAGAAATTGCCATGACATTTGGCACTTCAGCCACTCCTCAGCGAGCCATGTATTCAAGATAGGCGTTCGGCCGAGAGCTTGCCATTAGACGCGCGTCTTAATCTATATACGAAGGTAAATAGTGGCTTTACATTTGGTCGGACGAGGCACTATCGATGCCGAGCTTATCGGCGATTCTTACGAGATCGACCAGAGATCGGGCGCCCATCTTGCGCGTCAGTTGGCTGCGGAGCACTTTTACGGTAGCTTCGCTCGCACCGATCCGTTCCGCAACTTGTTTGTTCAGCAGCCCGGCTACAACAAGCGGCAGGATTTCCTGTTCCCGCGGTGTGAGCGTGTTAGCTCGTTGTTGTAGCAACATCAGATCCGCCTCGTGTCGCCGCCGGATCCGGTCTTTTTCGAGCGCGGTATGCACGGCATCGAGCAACTCCTGATCGCGGAGGGTTTTGGCAGGAACTCAACAGCGCCCTGCTGAAGGGCGCGGACTGTCATTCGAATGTCACCATAGGCCGTAATGAAGACGACCGGGATTTTATCGCCCCGATAATTGAGCTCGCTTTGAAGACGCAATCCGCTCATCCCCGGCAGTCTGACGTCGAGAATAATGCAACTGTTCGTTTCCGGTCGGTCAGCGGAAAGAAACTCGTTCGCCGATTCAAGCAGTGCGGTTCCAAGGCCCACGGAGTTGAGGAGCCGACCAATGGCGCGGCGAACCGAGGCATCATCATCTATAACAAAAACGAGTGAGGAGCCGGCGTCAGTGCCGGCCCGCTCGGAGCGGAAATCTGAATTCAAAACCTGCACCTTTGGAGAGTGGTCGAGATGTCAGACTACCGCCATGGAGATCCATAATGGAGCGGCTGAGCGGCAGGCCAAGGCCCAGGCCTTCGGGCTTTGTTGTGTATCGAGGTTCAAACAATCGCTCCGTCACTTGCGGATCGAACCCCGGACCGGAGTCCCGGATTTCGATCAGTATGCTTTCGGAAATTGCGCCCGAGGTAATGATGATCCTTCGATCCCGGTCGGGTGAGGATTCCATGGCCTCAATGCTGTTCAGGAGAACATTCGCAAACGCCTGCTGCAGTTGTACAGGGTGTCCCTGTACGAGGGGCATGTCTTCCTGCAGATCGACCGTGATGCTGATACGGCTGCGCTCAAGAGGCTGATGGAGAAACGCGATTACATCTCGAATGACTTCGTTGAGGCTCAGGGGCACCTGCTCTGAAGAATCCCTCTGCGCCAAGGCTCTGACTTGCGAAATGATTGAGATGGCCCGGCGGGCATC
>DATEMI010000204.1:0-3958 GCA_035275665.1 Terriglobales bacterium
GCTTGGCTCAAATCGACTCCCTGCGAGCGCAGCTTGTCGCGATCGAAGACGACCTCCGCCTGCGGCTGGTCGAACTTGAGATCAGAGTCCGCATAGATGAACATGTGACTCGCAAATGCGCGCTTCACCAGTTCATTTGCAAACTGCGCGAGCTGCTGCGGCTCAGCCGACGAGGCAATCACGAAGTCCACCGGGAAATTCCCGCCGCCGGGAAGAGCTGGAGGCGTAAGCGGAATCACCCGAATGCCTGCAATCTTCGAGAGCGGCCCAGTCGATTCCAACAGGAGCTGCTGTGCCGTTTTGGTACGTTGGCTCCAGGGCTTCGTCACCATGCCGCCAAAGCCGCCGTTCGGATCGGTGATCTGGAAGATGCTCTCCGCCTCAGGAAATGAGTGGTAAACGTCGTACACCTGCGATGCGAACAGCTTCGTCTGATCAAGAGTTGAGTTTGGCGCAGCCTGCATCACGCCGAAGACAACGCCCTGATCCTCGGCCGGCGCGAGTTCGCGCTGCGAGAAGATGTAGAACGGCACCATCAATAGCGCAACGATGATCCACACGCCGAAGACAACCGGCCGCCACCGCAATGTGCTCGCCAGCATGCGCGAGTACAACCGACGCACGTTTTCGAAGCGCCGATTCACGAATCCCGAGAAGCCGCGCTCGGTGTCGCCGGCGCGCAGCAGCTTCGAACCCATCATCGGCGAGAGCGTCAGCGCGACGATTCCCGAAACGATAACGGCGCCTGCGAGTGTGAATGCGAACTCGCGGAAGAGTGCACCCGTCAATCCGCCCTGAATGCCGATTGGCGCGTATACCGCAGCTAGCGTGATCGTCATCGCGATGATCGGCCCGACCAACTCGCGAGCTGCATCGATCGCAGCACGGAACGGAGTCTTACCCTCATGCAGGTGACGCTCGACGTTCTCCACCATGACGATCGCGTCGTCTACCACCAGACCGACCGACAACACGATGGCGAGCAGCGTCAGCAAGTTGATGGTGAATCCCGCGACCAGCATGATGAATACCGCGCCGATCAGTGAGATCGGAATCGCCACAACCGGGATCAGCACTGACCGGAACGAACCCAAGAACAGGAATATAACGATGATCACAATGATCAGCGTCTCTGACAGCGTGCTCAGTACTTCCTTGATCGCGTCCTGAATGTACGCGGTCGAATCATAGGGAATGCCGACCTTCATGCCCGCCGGCAGTTGCGCGCGAATTCCCGGAATGGCATCGCGGACTTGTTTGATGACATCGAGCGAGTTCGCCGTAGGCAGCACCCACACGCCCATAAACGTCGCCGATTCGCCGTTGAAGCGAACGTCTTCGTCGTAGGTTTCAGCGCCGAGAACAACGTCAGCAATTTCGCCCAGACGGACGATAGTTCCCTTGTCCTGCTTCACGACAAGCTGGCGAAATTCTTCCGGCGTCTTCAGGTCGGTGTTGGCGACCAGGTTCACCGAAACCATCGACCCCTTGGTTTTCCCAAGAGCGGAAAGATAGTTGTTGTTCGCGAGCGCGTCGTGCACCTGCGACGGGGTAATTCCGAGCGCAGCCATCTTGTCCGGCTTGAGCCAGATGCGCATCGCGAAGGTGCGCTTGCCGAGGATGTCGGCACGCTGCACGCCGCTGATCGCACTCAGCTTCGGCTGCACCACACGCGTGAGATAGTCGGTGATCTGGTTCTGGTCGAGGTCCGACGACGAGAAGCCGAGATACATCGCGGCAAACTGCTGATCGGCAGTCTGCAAATCGATAATCGGCGCTTCCGCCTCGGGCGGAAGATCGTTGCGCACCTGCGCAACCTTCGACTGAATCTGGGTGAGCGCAGCATTGGTGTCGTAATTGAGCTTCAGGTGAACCGTGATCGTACTGATCCCCTGCATGCTCGACGACTCCATGTAGTCGATGCCGTCGGCGCTGGCAATCACGCGCTCGAGCGGCGTAGTGATGAATCCGCGCACGAGATCAGCGTTCGCGCCGACGTACACGGTCGAAACCTGCACCACCGCGATATCGCTGCGCGGATATTGCCGCACGCTGAGCGAGCGGATCGACTGCAGTCCGGCAATGAGGATCACCAAACTGACACAGATGGCCAGAACAGGCCGTCGAATGAAAATGTCTGTGAATTTCATTAGTTGTCCTCAGGCTTGGGAGCCGGGTTGTTGCCAGGTTGAACCTTGTTGTTGATTGCCACGGCCGCGCCATTGCGCAGCTTGAAGACACCAGACGTGACAACTTCATCGCCTACATGCAAGCCGGAGATCACTCCAACCTGATCGCCGCGCGAGCCTTGCACTTTCACGAACTGCTGACGCACTCCGCGATACGTCTGACCCTCCGGACCCTTCATATCGCTGACGATGTAAACCGAATCGCCAAACGGCGCATAGCTGATCGCCGAAGCAGGCAGCGGGAACACAGTGCTGCTTGCGCCAACCCCCACCTGTACATTGGTGAACATTCCCGCGCGCAGCTTGCCCTGTGGGTTCGCCAGCGTCGCCTGAATCTGGACGTTGCGCGTCGCCTGATCGACGACGGAATCGAGCGCGTTCACGCGACCGGTGAACGACATGCCAGCGAGATCATCGGCCGTCACGCGAACCGTCTGACCGATTTTCACGTGCGGCATGTCTTGCTGTGGCACGCTGAAGTTCACATAGATCGGATTCAGCGATTGCAGCGATACGATCGGATTGCCCGCGGCCAGGTACTGTCCCAAATTGGCTTGACGGATTCCAAGCACTCCCGAAAAGGGAGCGCGGATCGTCTTCCGATCAATCGCAGCTTTGATCTCAGCCGTATTCGCTTCGCTCTGCTTCTGGTCAGCGATAGCTTTGTCGTAATCGACGCGCGAGATCACGCCCTCGGTGACCAGCTTCTGACTGCGCGCGTATTGAACTTTCGCAAGCTCCTGTTGCGCTTCCATTGATGCGAGCTGCGCGCGCTCCTGGCGCGTGTCGAGCTCGACCAGGATCTGTCCCTGCTGCACAAATTGGCCGGATTCGAAATGGATCTTGTCAACCGTGCCAGGCAGATCCGCGCTCACCGTCACGCCATGAACGGCCGCCACAGTTCCGACCACGTCGAGCGTAGAAGGCCAGGTCGTTTGCTTGGCGATAACGGTTGTGATTGCCTCGGGCGGAGGCGTGTAGCTCGCGCCCTTGATTGCTGCCTGAACTTGTCGCAACTTGAAATAGCCGAGGCCGGCGATCATCGCCACTGCCACGACCAGCATGAGAAGCATCCGTTTTGCCATTCGAGTTCCTCAGAAACGGCCTGCGGTAGCGGGCCGCGCAGTAGGTTTTGCTGTTGCTCTCGTCCGTTGGGTAAACGCCCCCACAGCGCCACCCGCTACCGCAGGTGGTTCTGCCCTCGCGACCAGCAACTCATCCCAGGCATGCTTCCCGAAGGCCGTCTGCCGCAAGCGGAAATTCCAAATTTTGTAGCGAGTGCCCAACGCCACGCAGGATTTGCGCCGGGGCTAAGCGCTAGCTCGTTAGTTGAGTTCGTTCACTACGGGGCTCCAGAGATAAGCATCCGATGACGCGAGCGCCGGGAAAGATGAACTATTTCGCTCGTTGCGCGAGATTCTATTTGTGGAAAGTTGCCGCGATGTGACATATATGCCTCGCGGCTCTATCAAAATTTTTTTCTGCAGCGTTCGCATGATCTCCATCCGTGGATATGACGAACGGAACGTAAAAAATCGACACGAAGTTCCCAGAAAATGGTAAGCAAGGCAGCCAAATCCCAAGAAGCAGACAAAAACAACAAGCAGAGCGCACGTTATCTCGAATTCCGCGCGCAGCGAATTGGCGCGGACTTTGTGAGGCGATTGACCGTTGGCCGAAAACAACGGCTGTTGCTTCGCCTTTGCTTTAGCCGAAGGCCGAAGGCCACCTCTTTTTTCGTGCCGAATGCTGAGTGCCGAATGCCGATT
>DATEMI010000205.1:0-3766 GCA_035275665.1 Terriglobales bacterium
GTCGGCGCGCAGAACATGCATTTTGAAAAACAGGGCGCCTTCACAGGAGAGATTTCGGCTGCCATGCTGATCGACATCGGCTGCAAGCAGGTGATCATCGGCCACTCGGAGCGCCGGCAGTATTTTGGCGAGACCGACATCGGTGTGAATCGCAAGCTGCGCGGCGCATTGACGGATGGACTGAAGTCGATCGTCTGCATCGGCGAACTCTTCGAAGAGCGCGAATCCGGCTTGACCGAGAACGTCTTGCGACGTCAGGTTGGAGCCGCGCTGCGAGAGATCTCAGGCGCAGACGTCGATAAATTCTGCATTGCCTACGAGCCGGTCTGGGCCATCGGAACCGGCAAGACAGCAACGCCGGAGATAGCATCCGAAGCCCACGTTTTCATTCGCGGCGAGGCCGGAAAGGCAATTGGTGAAGACGCCGCGCAGAAACTTCGGATCCTGTACGGAGGCAGCGTCAAGCCGGACAACGCTCACGCGCTGATGTCCCAGCCAGAGATCGATGGAGCCTTGGTCGGCGGCGCCAGCCTTGATGCGAAATCGTTTGCAGCCATCGTGAATTGGTGATCACGGAGCAGTCGGGCTACCCTCAATCCCATCTGAAATTCACCAGCACGAGGTTACAGCATTGGAGATCCTTGAAACTTTCTCTCCGGCGTCGAGCGAAATGACACTCTGTCCCATACGTATTTGACTTCGGAGTTCCACCAGTGGTATCTACTGTACCCCCGGATTTAGTTCGGGAGACGAACAGCGACTAAAGCGATTTAGACGCGACTAGGATGCTGTGATTGTTTTTTTCAGCCAGATCGGCTCCCAGCCAAGGAGATGTCCATGTCTGCCACATCGCAAGCGGATTGCTCACTTCTCTCGAAATTTATGACAGCCTTTCCTTCCAAAACCCTTGCTGTGGCTTTCGCGCTGTTTGTAAGTGCTTTTGCCGTAACTGCGCAGGCGCAGACCACGATCATGCAAGATGATTTCGAAGACGGCACAGTGCAGAGCTGGATTCCACGTGGAACTGCGATTCTGACAAACACAACGGAGCAAGCACACGGCGGAACGCATAGCCTGAAGACCACGGGACGCACTGCTAACTTCCATGGTCCCAGTTTTAATCTTACGCCGCTGCTGCAAAGCGCAACCAGTTACCAGATCACTGCTTGGGTTCGGCTCGTTGCCGGTCAGTCGCCTGATACTCTCGCCATCACAGTCCAACGAACGGTCGGCGGCGCAAACAACTTCGATCGTGTTGCGACCAGTGCCACCGCAGGCGTGACTGACGGCGGCTGGGTGATGCTGCGTGGTACTTACAGTTTCGCCAGCGGCGCAAGTGCTCTTCTGCTGTACATCGAGGCCACAGGCTCGACGACCGAGTACTACGTGGACGACTTCAGCATCGTTCAGATTCCCATAGCGGGATGCGCTGTTCCGCCCGACAACTCTGGCTTCTCCAGCGACTTCGAAGACAACACGACACAGCACTGGACGGGACGAGGCTCTGCGCAAGTCTCGAATAGCACCGCCGATGCTCACGCGGGAACGCATAGCTTACTCGTAACCAATCGGACTGCAAGCTGGAATGGTCCGACCCTCAACATTTCCGGAAAGATGTGCAACGGCTCACAGTACGCGGTGATCTTCTGGGTGAAGATGGCGCCCGGAGCTCCGCAGACGACAATCAGGGTGAGCCTCCAACTCACCCTTGGAGGCGCACAGAGCTTCAAAACCTTGATTGCGAACGCACCGGTAACTTCGGGCGCATGGGTCAGGTTCAAGGTAAAGCCGTACACGTTCTCCGGTTCGTACGATAATCTGCAAATCTATGTTGAATCCGCTGAAAGCGCGGCGCCCTTCGCATCGTTCTACATTGATGATGCCAGCCTGCAGTTCATGCCGCCTCCTGTGATCGAGAACATTCCCTCGATCGCGCAAACCTACGCCGACGATTTCCTGATTGGCTTTGCGACTCTGCAGCAGGACTTGCTGGGACCTCATGGGCAGCTTGCCGCACTCCACTACAACAGCGTGACTCCAGGCAATGACTTGAAATGGGATACAACCGAGAAAACGGAGGGCAATTTCAATTTCGGTCCCGGCGACAACATCCTGGCATTCGCGCAGGCGCATAACATCAAGATGCGCGGGCACACGTTCGTTTGGCATCAGCAAGTTCCAAATTGGGTCTTCCAGGATGCGAATGGTGTGGATATGTCCACCGAGCCTTACAGCGATGCGAACAAGGCACTCCTGCTTTCGCGACTGAAAAACCACATCACCGCTTTGATCAATCACTACAAAGACAACATCTACGTCTGGGATGTCGTGAATGAAGCTATAGATGAAAGCCAGCCTAATGGCTTCCGTCGAAGCAAGTGGTACACAATCACTGTAGATCCAAACAACAATCCCGGATTTCCCGAGTACATGGACGATGCCTTCAGTTACGCGCGGCAGGCGCTGGATGCTCTTGGCATTAGTCGTGACCAGGTGAAGCTCTGCTACAACGACTTCAATACCACGATTCCGGCGAAGCGCACCTTCATCTACAACTGGATGAAAGCAGCAATTAATCGCGGCGTACCGATTGACTGCGTCGGCAACCAATTCCATAACACCATCAACTTTCCCATTGACGATCAGGGTTCCGCAAATTCGAAACAGAGCGTGATCGATACGATCAACCTCTTCAACAGCCTGATCTCGACGGCCGGAGTGCCGATCATCAACGAGGTCACGGAATTCGATATTAGCCTGTACCGTTTTGGTCAGTGCTCGCAGACGTTCTACACCGACTACGACGATCTGCTCGCAGCAGATCAAACTGATCTGATCAACGAGGGCTATCGCTATCGTGACTATTTCCAGATCTTCAAAAACATGAAAGACAAGATCGACAGCGTGACGATCTGGGGTTTGGGAGACGATGACAGTTGGCTGAATCCATCTTCGAATAAGGCTGGATGTTCCGGAAAAACCGCAGCCGACGCGCCGCTACCGTTCGATTCCTATTTGCAGCACAAATACGCGTACACCGGCATCGTGAATCCTTTGGCACTTCCAGGAGCGAACTTGTCAGTGACCATGACGCCGAGCTCTAGCACGGTTGTAAGCGGGAGCACGGTTTCGTACGCGATCAGCGTGACGAACAACGGTCCGAACGACGCAGCTAACTTAACCCTTACAACCTCAGTTCCGATGTCGACTGCATTCCAGTCGTTCTCGGCTTCAGCGGGTTGGAATTGCAGCACGCCTCCGGCCGGCGGCACAGGACAAGTGAGTTGCACAGCATCGACGCTAGCGAACGGGTCTTCCGCTCAGTTCACGCTTACCGCATTGGTTGTATGCTCGACTCCGGACGCAGCGCCGATCGCGAACTCAGCTTCAGTTGTCTCGACGACGCTGAATCCAAATCCAACGCCGAATAATCGTTCGACAGCTACGTTCCAAGTTTCGAATCCACCTCCGGTGATTTCGGGACTGACCGTCACGCCCTCAGTACTCTGGCCGCCCAATCACAAGATGATCAACGCTGCGCTGTTGTACACGATTACCGACAATTGCGACGCGAATCTCGTGCCCGCAATCAGCGTCAGCAGTAATCAGGCGGTGAATGGAAGCGGAGACGGCAACACCAGCAAGGATTGGCAGGTAGTGGACAGCCACAACGTCCTAGTGCGAAGTGAACGTACCGGCAATGTGAATTCAGATCGCGTATACACAATCACCTTGACTGCAACCGATTCAGCAGGCTCGAAGACCA
>DATEMI010000206.1:0-18467 GCA_035275665.1 Terriglobales bacterium
TGCGTTTCGGGTTCGAGAGTCTCCGATTACATCGCATCGACGCAGGCCATTTCGCAAACAATCGCGTCGGGCCGAATCCTGCGAAAGCTTGGAATGACCCACGAGGGCACAACTCGGGAACACGTCCGGAAATGGGGAGAGTACCTCGACGTCGAGATCTATGGACTGCTTGCGCGAGAGTGCGCAAAAGCAGAGCTCGAGTAGACAGTAGAGTTGCAGCATTTTCGGTGCACAGGTGCCAACCCGGAACTCAAATGAACCCCTCTCAGATAAGCAGGCGCGGTTTGCTGTGCGCGCTGAAAGGAGAGCCGGAGTAGGTCTGGCTCTGGGAGGTGACTATGTTTTTAACGCTTGCGATTATCTTGGCGATAATCTGGCTGATACTCTGGCTGGCAGTTCACATTACGAGTGGTCTGATTCACATCCTGATTGCTCTGGCGGTGATCTCTTTCATTGTGCATTTGTTCCGCGGCCGTCCGGCGACCACATAGCTGTTCTCGCTTGTGACCAGGCGGCGGACGGTGCTCCGCCGCTCGTTACTTTTGTGTAAGTAAATTTTTCTAAAAACTCTTGCGATGCGAGGCGACATGTTTTATTTTCCAATTCGCGATGCAAGAACCAGATCAGAACGCCGATGACATCGGGGCTTCTGAACGCGCACGCCAGCGCGCCAAAAAAGCCTCCAAACAGGGCGGCAAGAAAACTAAAGACCAGTAGCCCTCTCGCGCCAGCCGAGTTCCTTGCTGCAGCTCCCGCAGTTTTTCGCCCCAAAATTGTGCAGGGCATCTATCCTTTTGCGGTAAGGCATCCATTCTTGGAGCAATAAGCATTGCGCACTCTGGCCGTGGTTTCGAAATGTCACAATTCGAGCTGCTCTGCCCAGTTTCGCTACTTCGGCGACGGGAAACTGTTTGAATTCACGGCAGACTCGATTCGCGAGAGCTCGCAGTTATACTGGCTCTGCGATCACTGCAACCAAACACACACCCTCGAACGGGATTCCGACGGTGAAGTGCGACTAGTCGCTAAACCTGAGTCCACAGGCAAAACCCGAGCAGCCGATCGCTTCCAACGCGCTGGCTGATAGAGCCTTACTTCTGGCGCCGTATCCGCCATAGAGAACTTCCCCAGGCACGCGGATAAGCAACAACTCGGAAATGTTCGGGTTATAAAATGGTGGAGGATCCCTCGATGGCCGCGAACACGCGAGTGTGTTCTAAATGAGAGCCGAGTTAGCTCCATCACAATTTGGCTGCTACGCAAGTGCATCGCGAGCAGCCGTTCTGTATAAAACGGGAGATTTACGAAGTAAGGAGAAGGTTATGAGATTAAAGTCCGCAGGAGCAGTCCTGACCATTGCATTGCTATTGGCCTTGGCAGCGCTAAGCGGCTGCTCGAAGCCGGAACGCACGGACGCGCAAGTAGCCGGCGATGTACAAACCAAAATAAGTTCTGACCCGCAGCTTGCGGGAAAGCAAATCGCTATCAACGCTGACAAAGGTGTAGTTACGCTGAGCGGTGCACTCGACAGCGATGCCCAGGTCACCGCCGCATTGAACGACGCGCAGCAAGCCCAGGGCGTGAAGCAGGTAGTCAGCAAATTGGCCGTTCAGGCGGCCTATGCGACTCCGGCTCCGGAGGCGCAACCCGAACAACAGGAACAGGAGCAGCCGCCACCTCGTCGTGCGTCTTCGAGCCGTCCGAGCGCCGGGCATCGTTCGCGCCATTCGTTGCCTTCGTCGAGTTCTTACACGAACTCGCAGGGCACGAGCACTACGAGTAACGCGAACAACAGCTCCGACATGAACTCGACGCCGATGACCGCGTCAAACACCTACACTCCGCCTCCGCCGCCTCCACCTCCGCAGAAAGTGACGGTCCCGGCGGGAACGGTGCTGCAGGTTCGAACGGTGGAAGCCCTAAGCTCTGAAACCAGCCATGAGAGTGATCCATGGCACGGTACCCTGAACTCCGACATCGTCGTTGATGATCAAACCGTGATTCCGGCGGGAGCTGAAGTGGATGGCCGAGTGATGGAGGCTCACGCCGCGACCCACTACAGTGGCGGTGCATCGCTCGTACTCGGGCTGGAGAAAATCAGCTTCAACGGCAAGACCTACCAGATCGCCACTAACACTTGGGAGCGCAAAGGAGCAACCCGCGGCAAGAACACGGTTGAGAAAACCGCCGGTGGCGCTGCTGTCGGCGCAATTCTGGGCGGAATCTTCGGCGGTGGTAAAGGTGCAGCTATTGGTTCCGTTGCCGGCGCTGGCGCTGGAGCGGGCGCGAATACCATCACCAAAGGACAGCGCGTGGATCTGCGTCCGGAAACTCTTGTGAGCTTCCAATTGCAGAACCCCATTTCGGTAATGCCTTCAGCGAATACCGGCCGCCACGGCACGGTAATTCACCCGGACAACAGCTCGGATCAGCAGTAAGCTGGGTCCAAATTAACGGCCGGACAGCGATGTCCGGCCTTTTTGCTTTCTGCAGGAATGGCAAGGGCCGATGTGCTTGAGGCGGACGATCGATCGGCTTTCTCGCTAACAGCGAATTAAACAGGGAAATCTAAATTCGCGGACGAAAAGTACTCGAATCTGCCCAGAATCCGCAAACTTGCGTCTTCACCAGGGAATTAACAGCGATTCTAGGGAATTGTGATCTATTTCCCTCAAGCTAAATGACTTCCAACAACTCTCGACCGCCCCCAACAGTCGAACAGGGAATGAGCAGGGATTATTTGTCACAAATTGTGACTGTGCACCACGGCTATTTTTGGAGCGCCCCGGTCCGCGGTTCCCGTTAGGGCTCGACGTTCTCGGCTTCGATAACCTCGACTCCAGGCGGAGGTGTGAAGCGAAACAACTCAGCTTTGACCGCGACGTTTTCCTGAATGTCTTCGAAGAGGAATTCGGTTACTGACCCATCAATTTCTTCGATTCGAATGCGGGCAATCTGATTCGCAGGCGTGATCTCCAGCAGAACCCGCTGAACCCGATCCTCCATTCCTTTTGGAATTCCCTGCAAGACGAAATTACCTGACTGTCTTGGGGGATCCGTTGAAATAGCCAGGTTATTGAACTCGCTCTCCAACTTAGTTTTACCCAGCAGGTAACGAATGGGCGAGCGGAAGTCATCGAGCTTTTTGGCCGGCATCTTCCGCGCTTGTCGTTCGGAGGGTACGTAGAAATAAGCGCTCTTGCCATCGACGATGAACAGTTTTTGTGTAGGTTGCTCGTATTGCCAACGCATTTTGCCCGGCTTCTGCAACCACAACTCGCCGGACTCATTGCGCGTGATTCCAGCGCCGTTGTAGCTCTCTTCGAAATGAGCTTTTAATGTTGTGAGGTGGTCGTAGCGGGCATCGACGCGGTGCGCAATGTCGTGGACGGTATCCCCTGCGAAGAGGCTTGCTGCAAGCAGAAGTAAAGACGCAGCCCAGAGCGGCCGCATGCGTGTTCTTCGTGACCTCATCCGTTTTCCTTCGTGACCTTTGTGTTCGCCTCTCCCCGGAAATGCTCGAGGATGGCCGCAGCCTGCGTGGGAGTCACGACTGCGGACAATGCCGCGTGCTTAGCCTCCTTCACGGCGCGAACGCTGCCGAAGTGCTCCACGAGACGACGGGTCGTGAGCGCGCCGATGCCGGGAATCTCTAGTAGCTCAGAGGCGCGATCGCGAATTTCGCGGCGTTTGCGGTGAAAAGTTACAGCGAATCGGTGTGACTCATCGCGGATCATCTGTACCAGATGCAGCACAGGCGAGTGTCGGTCGAGAATCACCGGTTCGTCTTCCTGCCCGTGAACGTAGATGATCTCCTCGCGTTTCGCGATCGAGGCCAGCGGCTGGTTGGTGATGTCGAGCGACTCCAGTGCTTCTGCCGCAGCATGAAGCTGGCCGATGCCGCCATCGATCAACACCAGACTCGGCATTTTCTGTTTTTCACCTGTGACGCGTTTATAACGCCGCCCGACCACCTCGCGCATCGATGCGAAATCGTCGACGCCTTCCACCGTGCGAATGATGAATTTGCGGTAGTCAGACTTCTTCATCTGCCCGTCTTCCCACACCACCATTGACGCGACTGTCTCCGCTCCTTGAATGTGCGATATGTCGAAGCACTCGATTCGGCGCGGCAGATCGGGCAGGGTGAGCGCGTCCTGCAATGCTTCCTGAATGGTTTTGACCGACGGCTTCATCACGCGGAAGCGCTGGTCATAGATGTGGTGCGCGTTTTTGGCCGCGAGATCGATGAGCGACCGCTTTTCCCCGCGCAGCGGAACGAGTATTTCGACCTTGGCTCCGCGTTTTTCCGACAGCAGCTCTTCCAACGCGTTGCGCTCGCCGAAATCGACCGGCACGAGGATGTTGCGTGGGACATATTGCTGGTCGATGTAAACCTGCTTCAGCAAGGCCGCGAAGAAGTGTCCGGGATCGAACTCCGCAACCGGCTGCTGCTTTTGTTCCATATCAGCGCGATTTTCATCTTCGTTCCCAATAGGCATGAGCTCGAATTCCGGCAGATCTTCCCAAAAGAGCTCGCGCCGATCGAGAATGCGTCCGCCGCGCATATGAAATAAGTTCACCGCGAGCATATGGTTCTCATAGTGGAAGCCATAGACGTCGGTGTCGTCGCCTTCGACGGCGGCGATGCGCTGGCGCTCCATCAGGTCTTCGACAGTGCTGATTAGATCGCGATATTTGGCCGCTGACTCATATTGCTGGTCTGTGGCAGCGCGTTCCATTCTGGCACGCAAGGAGCGCGCGAGATCCGCTTGTCGCCCTTCGAGGAATAGTTGAACGTCGTGCACAGCCTCGCCGTACGTCTCAGACGTCGTGAAGTCGCGGACACATGGTCCGAGACAGCGTTTGATGTAGTACTGCAAGCACGGCCTCGCGTGGTAGCGTGTGAGGTCGATCTTGCACGAGGGAATCAGAAAGCTGCGGTGAATGAGATCGACGGTGCGGTGAGCAAGATTCCCGGGGAAGTATGGTCCGTAATACTCGCTGCCATCTTTTTTCAAACGGCGCGTGACGAAAACCTTGGGAAAACGATCGGCTAGCGTGAGCTTGATATATGGATATGTCTTGTCGTCGCGGAGAAGAATATTGAAGCGCGGCTTTTTCTGCTTGATGAGATTGTTTTCAAGCGCCAGCGCTTCGCGCTCGTTCTCTACAACGATGTACTCGACATCGGACGCTTCGCGCATAAGCGAACCGGTCTTCGCATTCTGCGTGGCCGTCTCCAGCAGGTAGGAACGAACGCGCGATCGCAGGCTCTTGGCCTTTCCCACATAGATGACCTCGCCTTCGGCGTTCTTGTACATGTACACGCCAGGACTGGTGGGAAGCGTACGAATTTTCTGCTGGAGATCCATTTCTTACGACTATGCTCTTGGAAGAATTAGTAGGGCTGCTACTGGATCCGCTCCGAACTGCCTAATCTGCTCTGCCTCTCGATGCAACAAATCAAGAATGGTTCGGCTGCTGCAATTACCAATTGCTATCCATATCACCTTAGGAGGAGGAGCCTGGAGCAGACTGCGGTAAAGAAAGTCGGAATCCTTTGATACGACCACGAGGCCATTACTTCGCGCAAAATCCCATACTTTGGAGTCGGGAGCCTTTGATAAACCCACATCACGCGCGGCTACCGACCCTGGATATTCATGCTGTAGAAGAGTCGCTAACTTGTGCGAGAGATTCTGGTCGAACAGGAACTTCACTTCACACTCGAAACGAGCTTTCGTTCACGATCGGCGGCAAAGGCCAAACAAGCGCGCAAGTCTTGCTCAGTCAAATCCGGGAAGTCAGCAAGAATCTCCTCATGGGACATTCCTGAAGCCATGTAATCGAGAACATCGGAAACGGTGATGCGGAGGCCTCGAACGCATGGCTTTCCTCCCATTTTTCCTTCCTCGATCGTAATAATCTTGCTGTAATCCATGCTCTGAGACTAAGTTCTTGATGCAGGGCGGGTCAACCGCGATTCACGGCTTGCCTTGCAAGGCAACGAGAACTAAGGTTTTGCTGTTCTAAGTATCCGGTTACCGGCTGAAGTGTGAAATTCACGCGGGCAGAGTCCCGCTGCAGGAGCTTACATGACACACGATTGGAAAAAGGTTTTGATGTTCGGAGCTTTCGGTGCTGCCGCGTACTTCCTTCTCAGCGGCAAACGGGCGGCAGGCATGGCCAGCGCTGGAGTTGGCCTTGCGGCCCTTGCGTCCGACCATCCGGAGAAATTTGAGCAGTTCTGGAACCAGGCGCCCGAATATCTCGATCGCGGACATCGTATCGTGAACGGCATTCAGAGCCTGGTCGAGCGCATCAGTGAACACGCGCAGAGCTGGCAGCAAATGCGCACACGCATCGGCGGCGAGTATCAGAACAAGCCTTATTAGGGAATAGGGGACAGGTTACAGGGACTGGGAAGTTGGTTGTCTGTCCCCACCATGGTCGAAGTTGACGAACTACTCGATTCCTAGCTTTTGGCGTGCTGCAGCGCTCAGACGTTCCGCAGTCCATGGCGGAGTCCAGACTACGTTGACTAACGCTGAGTCGCCCCCTCGGCAACTGCTCGATGCGATCCTTGACTTGTTGACTGATTTCGGCGTGTGCCGGGCATCCGGGCGCCGTAAGTGTCATCCGCACTTCTACGTTCTGCCGGGAGCCGGATTCATTGTTCGGCCGGATGTTTACTTCATAAATCAAACCCAGATCCACGATGTTTACCGGAATCTCCGGATCATAGCAGTCCTTCAGGGCTGCGATTACATCCTGCTTACTGAGGGGCATGCTCCGATTTTATCGGAGTGAGCGCATCGGCGATGTGCGCTCCTGCGCGACCGACACGCGGCGCAATTGAAGCTGTTCACGCTCGGCACTATCGATCTGAAGAGCGAACCTGGAAAAGTCTGGATACTGTGCGGCAGGAATCCGCTGCATGGGAATCCTGAAGCTGCGGAGGATTTTGAGCGTACCGTCTTCAAGCCTGAAATCGGTTCGATACTCGCCGAAGCTGCTCTTCGCGGTAAACGGTTCCGGCATATGCCACACTTCCACTCCTGCGGGCAGATGGACCGTGAATTCCGATTCCTCAATCAGCGGAGTCTCAAGCCAGAGGTCCTGATTGCGAACAGGCAAAGTCGCATACAGGCGGCTGAGTCCAAGCGCGGGAACGAGTTGTCCCAGATCGAGACTGGAGCCATTCCAGTGAGAAGACACCGAAGATGTCAGAGTGAGCTCAACTTCAAGAGGCTTTTCTGGATCGTTCTCATGGGAGATCGAAGCGGAGATCTTGCTGGCATGCGGGAAGATTCGGCTACCGATCTCCTCAAAGTAACTCTGGCGATCTTTGGCTCCGAGCGGGTGCAACGTCTCCCGCATCTGCGAGCCTTTGAAGCTGCCGAAGCGAATACGAACGGTGCCGCGAATTGCGCCATCGTCATCCAAATCGAGATTGGCCACTGCACGTGTTTTCTGGTCGGTGCCTTGCGGAACTTTGGTGATCTCCAGCTCGGCTACTCGCGATCTGTGAATCACAAGAGCGCTTTCACCTTCGACCTCCGGCGAGAGGGCTTCAGCAGCAACACCCTTAATCTGAGCATCAAGAATGATCGGACGCCTCGCATTGGGTACCATCACTCGAACCAGCGGATGGGTGTAGCAGCGGAGCTGTGGACAATCATTAGCGCCGTGCTGGCCGCGTTCTGCCGCAAACTCCAGATCGGCCTCGAAGCCCATTGCGGAGAGTACGCCAATTAGGGTCGCTGCGCGATCTCCTTCCCCCTGCACCAGGCTGTCGGAGGCAGAGGTGATTTTTCCTCGCTGCCAGCTCTCACCATCTTCCTCGATGGATGCCTGAATCAATTGATAAGCAAACGCGATCGCTTCACGGGGATTCGTCGCGCGAATGGCGGCAGCGGTCTGTTCGATTATCGGATCGATCTGGGTGGCGGTGATCAATTCATCACGATAACGGTCGGCAAGCCCCGACTCTCCGGAACCATCGGCGCCGAGCCAGAGCATGCGTGCGCGAGTGTCAAATGCAGGAGCGTTCGGCTCGGCCGCAACAGCAGATAAGTTTGTGGCTTCCCAGGTACTGACGTGCACGTCAGGTTCGCTGCGCGAGTCGACTCGCCCGACTACAGGTGAGAACCAAAGAAGAGGCTCGTTCGAGCTTTCGCGAATGATCGTCAGACGTGAAGACGCGGTCGGCGCCTCGGCGGATCCAAAAAAGAAATCAAGAAGTTCAGGGGCTGCTTGTAAATCGGCAGCGCGGAAATGCTGAACGTAAGCCAACTCTACGGCATCGCCTTCGGCAAGCGAAGGCATCGAAATCGGGCCCTTGCGTTCGCCAAGATCCGGCCGAGCAGAATGGCCGTCGCTGTTGATGGTGCGCAAATCAATCACGTCGGCTCCGCGGGGAATCTCAACTTCACCGGCTGCCTCGATGCCTTTCTTGTCGAATACCTGCACGACACTGTGCTGATACATCCAGGCAGAGCCTGACTTTTCGAGCTTGATTACACGATCGTTGATGAGGACCTGGCTGTCGGCATTGGCGCTGACGTTCTGAGCAAGCAGAGGAGCGGCTTCTCGAACATACGGCAGGTAGAACTCTTGCGCGGACGTATAAGCCGAAGGAGAGTCCAAAATCCTTTCCGGATTCTCTGCAATTGCCGCCGCTCGCTCCCAATTTGGGGCGAGGCGTTTCAGAATCGCTGCGTATTTCCGGGCCGCGCCGTCGTTCTCGGACAGCACTGCTTCTCGAACAGCGACTTCGAGAGCGCGCCGATCATCGGCGTGCGCTTGAAGATATTTCTGAAGACTCAAAAGTGCCCGGGCATGATCCCCTCGCACGCTTAGTTCCGACCAGTACTCGGTTGGCCTGGGCGAGCACGCAGCGAGTCTGAATTGATAAATCTGTTCTTTGCTGTCGTAGCGGTGCAGCTTTGCTGCCTCGGAGTATGTTGAACAGTCCGGATGCAGATGCAGGAGCTGTCTCAGCGCAGCGGCGCGCTCCTGCTTCCAGTCAAACTGAACCGCTATTTTGTACTTGAGCTCCTGGGCAGGCCAATAATTCGGAGCCACATCCAAGACCCTTGCGAGATAAGCGGCTGCTTCTTCGAAGCGTTCTTCGGCAAGTGCCTGCCGCGCAATTTCGAGCTTCGCAAAGGAATTGTTTGCATCCAGCCTGGAAGCCTGTAGTAAAGAGTCGCGTGCTTTGTTTGGCTGCTGAAGCTGCGCCTGCGCCTCGGCTCGAAGTGTTAGCTCGATAGAGGTGGAATCATCTCCCCATGCGAGCGCTGGCCCGACATCGCCGTCCAGCAGAGCGTTCGCAATTTCGATATAACGTTCCGTTGTTGCGAGCTGCGCCGACTCCGTTGCTGTTGTTTTGTCATGCTGCAGCCATACCCGTATTGGGAAAGCAGCTGGGTGAAGTTTCAACAGGAGGCGGTGCCTTCCGGCAAGAACGGACGCTTCCACTGTTGAGATTGTCGTCTGAGAATGAAAGCGGCTGTCGTGCAGGAGGAGGCGCTTGCCGTCGAGCTGCAGTTCATAGGTGCCCTCCGCTTCAACTGTGATGCTGTATGTTCGCTCGGCTGCGGCGCTGAAGCTCGACCCTGCATAGTAAACGCCACTTTGAGAAAAATAACTCGGAAGCTCCAACTCTCCGGACGATGAACTGATTTGTTCGCGAATCAGCTTTCCATACGCGGGCGCAGCCAGCTGGTCTCGTTCCGGCGGCCACAAGCGATCAAAGTCAACGTTTGAGAATTCCCCAAATGGGCCGGCAATCTGCCATTTGGTAATGCGGCGGAGCAAACGTGCGCCGTGCGGCAGCGGAGCCCCATCCACATGTGCCGTGAGCAGCGCGCTCGTGATCTGGCGCGAATACGGAGTGTTTTCACGAAGCAAGCTGCAAAGTTGGGGAATTGCGCTGCGGAAGCCGGGTGTATTGGCGGCGAGTTCCTCGATGCGTCCTGCAGCAAGCCGCGCGCGCGGATCATCGCCATGAGATTTTTCGAGAAGCAGCAACGCACTGCGCATCTCCTCGCTGGTGCGAAGCTGAAGACGGGCGGCCTCCATTGCGGTAAATAGCGCGTCAAGATTGGAATGATTCCGGCGCAACTCTAACTTGCTTTCTCGCAGCGCAGCGGACGAATCGGACTGAGTAAACAGAAGGTCAGTCGAAGTGCGAGCCTGGCCCGCAGCCTGGGCCCATGCAGTGCATGAGGCGAAAAGTACGATGACGAGGCACCGCCTCACGGCAACTCCACCTCGATATTTCGATGGAAGTCTTTCTCCAGGTCGGCGGCAAAAGTACGAAAAGCAGGGAAGCGCGATGTGGAGATTCGCGTTTCCATGAATTTCACCGTGCTGACGATGACAATCTCGCGTCCATCGACGTGGTAGTGAAGTTCGGCATTGCCGAACTCAGTCGAAAGCGTTTGATCCGCAGGAAGAGAAGAAATCTTAGCACCTGTCGGAATTTGAATGTGAATCTCTTCCTCGGTGGTCCAGGGAGCATCGAGAAGCAGGTCTTGAGTTCGCGTAATGGTCGGCGCAAGTGCAGCTACGTAGTTGCGTTCCATCCACGAGGACGGCAGCGAAGCGGAGCGATGGCCGCGGTAAACAGAAAGATCTCCGCTAAAGCTCAGCGATACTGCTTCACTCGATCCGATCGGCGCTTCGACATCATGAATTTCCACTGCGGGCAGAACCTGCGCTAGGCGATCTCGAACATAGCCAACCTTCGCTTCACGAACTTCCAGCTGGCGACGAACTTCCGGAGCATCTTCGCCGCGCACATAGGTCGCGCCGGAAAAGTGGATCGTGCCGTCTGCGTCCAGTTGCGCGTTGATTGTTCGCCGCGAGTAGTTGTCATCAGCCGTGGAGTGCGGGGTATGACGCAACAGAGCGTGTCCATCGAGATCGATCGTAAGAGCCATCGCGCCTTGATCCGCGACCGGCAATTCTCGTAACTGCGCAAATTCCGCGGTGCCGTCGAGCCAGAGGTCAAATTCGGGAACGTAAACAATGGCATGATCGAAAACTGCGGCCGATGCCGGCTCTGCCATGATTTCGCCCAGCCGCTGCGTGCGCACAAGGGCAATCTGGGCGCCGATGCCGGCAGCGCGCAGCAAAGCGACCATCAAGCTGGCTTTGTCTTTGCAATCGCCAAATCGGCGAGCATAGGTCTGCGCCACCGGATACGGCTTGAATCCATAGACGCCGAATTCCTGCGCGACATAACGCGTACTCTTCAGCACGAGATCGTCGATCTCGGCGACACGATCGAGCTTATTCGGATGATGAGCGATTAGTTTCGAAGCGAGACTCTCCAACTCCGGGCTCAACTTGAACTGCGGTCTGATAAGCTCTGCATACCACTGCCCCAACTCTTTCCAACTGGAGAATGTGGAAATATGGACGTACGCGCCTTGCTCGCTCCAGGAAGGCGACCGCGGCTCTCGAACCAGAGTGGGGATTCCACGCCGCTCCCAAATATAAGTGGCGTCGTTGGCCGTTTTGCGAATCTGCGGAGCTCCGAGCAGATGCTGTGCGCTGCTCAGATGGAGATCCGCAGGTGCACGCACGATATAGCGCTGCAAGTTGCAGGGAAGAGCTCCACCAAATGGGACTAGCTCGGCGAAATACTTTCCGTAAGGATTCTCGCGCGAGGTCGGAGTCAGCGTGTATTCGAGTTCGATTACGTCCCCGATGCTGAGATCACGAAATCGCAGTTGCCGCGTGCGCAGGTCGTAGTAGGCGGCCATGGAGGCATCGCCCAATGTGGCGTCGCCATCATCCTCTGCATCGGATGTGCTGCCGTTCGCGTGATACACACGCGCGCGTCTGATGTCGAGATCCTGCGTCTGCGGAGAATACTGGATCATTCGCGTGCGATAGATCTCGACATCGGCTTGCGAGGCCAAAGCGATGAGCAGTTGGCTGTGTTGTATCGCTTGGTAGTCCTGTCGCACCTTATCGACGCGCACGCTCACGAGGACACGCGATTCCGCGCGCTTTGCCGGGGGTAAGGCTCGCCAGTTCCCAATAATTTGTGCAGCATCGACGAAATAGCGGGAGCGTGGAGTCGGCGGTTCTTTGCCTTGATGCAGGATGCTGCGGAGATGCTCCGATTCCGAACCGGGAATCGTAGCTGCCTCAGAATCCGTTTCGCCGGCATCTTCTTCTTCTGGTTCAGTGGAAGAGGCCGAATCATCTCCCGCCTGTGCAGAAACCCCAGACTTTGTTTCAAAGGAAGATGTGGCCGTGTCGGCATTGGCTCGATGACCCGAATAAACTCGCGCCTCTTTTACGAATCCCAGCTGCACATAATTCTCCGCGAGCATCTGTGACACAGCCTGAGACACCGGCCGCGTTCGCAGCGCTTTCATTGTTTCAAGAGCAGCGCTGCCGTGACCTTGATTGATATCGAGCCTTGCGAGCTCGGCGGCGAGCAACGGCTCGGAGTCGCGCTTAAGAACTTCTGTCGTCAGGAGCGACCGTGCCAGCGTGAGTTGACCTCGGGCGGAGTATTGACGCGACAGGTTGGCGATTGCTGGAACGTAACTTTTGTCGAGATCCAGAGCCTGTCGCTCCGCTTTTAACCGGTTGTCGTCATCTTTTGCGGCTCGCGCAGCGTAGCACCATGCTTCCGGGGTCTGAGTTTGCTCGGCTAAGAGCGCGGCATCTTCATAGCTCAGCCAAGCATGATGCAGCTTGATGTATTCAACTGCACTGAGAAGATCAGGATCGTCTTGCTGTGCCGACGCGCTATCCGATTCAAGTAGAGCTTTAGCCCGTGCATCCGACGCTGCAGAAACAACGCTGCCATGCTCTGCAGATTGAAGGTCTTTCGCTTCCTCTCGCACCGCCGCCTGTGCCTGAGCATCGGAAGCGATTTCGCGAAGCAGAACGTTAATCTGGCTCGCATCCGTTACCCGATCGCGAAAGTCCGATATCTCTTCGAGAAGCGCAACGCTGATGATTCCGCTGCGCGCGTCGGCAGAATGGATACTCTCGCGACACAGGCGTATCTTCTGACCGAGCTTTTTATCGAACCAGGATTGTGCCGAGGCCGGAGCAGAATCTGCGGCCACGGAGATGCAAGCCGCGACAAACGGGAGGGCGCACAGGAATACCGGCCGCAACTTGCGCAGAGTAGCCATTGTCCCATTACGGCTTAACTCCGGGCCGTGCGCTATTGCCTAAAACGGAACTCCCCGGAAGTCGTTTAACTCTCCGGGGAGGCCGTTACCACTTGAGTTCGCGTCCGGACAAGCATCGTTTCCCCCAGGATTTTCGCTGCCTGACCTGTCCGCGAACTCAATTGATCGGGGTTAAGGTAGGTTGAGTATCGCGTGCGACCCCTTTTTTACCAATGCAAAGAAACACCTAAGTAGCTGCCGAATAAGACCTTACGCAACACGAGGGGCTTAGCACTTTAGTTTGGTTTTGAACTCTGGCGCAGTCCGGCGCTGCTGGTTTGCGCAGCTGTTTACATCCATCGCAAGTGGTAAGTACATCTCAGATGTTCGGTAAGTAATGATGCTGGCGCGCATTTCCGGACTCCTGGCCCTGAGTTTGTGGGCCGTCGTTGCCACTGCGCAGAATCCTACGGATTTCACTTCAATCCCACTTTCTTCTTCGAGTTCACACGTGCATTGGCTGGTCGGGACCGAACGTCACTTACGGCCCACATCGGTGGGCGCCCTCTTCCTTGACTCCGCTTTCGCGCATGGATACCGTCACGGGTACGATGAGGGTTTCCATTTGGCGGATCTCGACATCCACATGGGCCGTACCGCCCAGCAGATGACCAAGCACGATTTTCGCCAGGCCGGGCGCGAATACAACAGTTCCTTCGGAAGCAAGGCGCATTTCCAGCAGGGATACGAGGCCGGTCTTTCGGCAGGATATGCCGATGCTTTCTCGGGAGGTGAATACCAGACTAGCGAGCGGGCGAAACTCGCCTCTTCCGGACTGGCAGACGCTTTGCCTCCAAGTCGCAGACAGTACTTCGATGAAGGCTTCGCGGGCGGATATGCAAGCGCACACATTGAAACCGTTCCCTCAAAGGGAATGACGGTCGACTACGTCGAGCAGTACTGCCAGGAAAAATTGCTTGGCAGCCATCCCGCCGAATATTGCTCAGGATTCAGCCGCGGATTCGTCTTTGGCTCGTCGGTTCAAAGTGGAACCGCGAGCACCGCGAGTACCCGCTCGTCCCGCTGATTACCATTTCCTACATCCAGTCCGGATGTTGACCCTTTCAGTACATGTCCTTTAGGTCATTGCACTGATAGTGCTTTCGTGCGAAATCAAGGTATGCTAACCGCCAGTGCCGTTGTGACTAAAGACATGAAAGCCGCCCCCGCCAGAAAGCCAGTGATTCACATCGCTGTCGTTGACAGTGATCCTCTCCGCTTTATTGGGCTTCGTTCCCTTTTCGACGAAGAACCCGATTTGGACCTGATCGCCGCCACGCTGGAAGAACTTCCCAAGCTGGAGAACGTCGATCTGATCCTGCTCGGCAATCGCGGCAGCGGTACGGCCAGCGTCTTTGACGTGATGGCCAGCCTCAAAGCCGCCCGTCCCGATTTGCGCATTATCGTCACCGGCACTGGCGCAGATGACGAGTCGATTCTCAAGGCTCTCGCTGCCGGAGCGAAAGGCTACGTTGACGAGGGTGCCAGCCCGTCAGAGTTTGTCCAGGCTATCCGTATCGTGAATCAGGGATCGGTCTGGGCGCCGCGTCGAGTGATGTCGATCTTCATCGATCGCGTCACCTCATCCCCTGGAAAGATCTTCCCGGCAGGACGAGTCGAATTCACCGAACGCGAGAAGGAAGTTTTGGCTCTGCTGGTCGCCGGACGCTCTAACCGCGAAATTGGCCAGGCGTTGCAGATCGAAGAGCGGACGGTAAAAGCGCATGTAGCAAAGCTAATGCGCAAAGTCGGCGTGCAGAACCGAATCGCCCTTTCGGTACACGCGATCACGCATTCACTAGTTGGTGCCGAAGAAGAGCCGCAGTAATAGATGTCAGGGCCACAGTCTGTGAACGGTGGCCCACCTCATCCTCAAAATTGCGACTTTGGTCGATGGAGACTACTTCACGGGTCGCTCTGCTGACCAGAAATCCTCTGTTCTTTCGGAACTACGCAGAGTCAGGAGCGGCTGCAGAAGGAAGATGATCAGGATGATGGTCATCAGCAGTACTGGATAGCCAACCCAGTATCCGACCGTCGGAACCGTGGTGGTCGTTAATTTCATCGACCGCGCATCTCGGGAAATCAGAAGTTTTGCTGCTGTGCCCAACGCCAGAAGCATGCCGATAGTGGCGAGCCGTCGAAAAGCGCGTAATCGGTTTTTGAGCAGGAGGAACTAGCCCGGTGATGAAAAAATGACCACGCTCAAATTGCGCTGAGCACTTGCATCAATCCATGGTCGAAGGCATTTGTATTTGGAGTCTGCGTCAGCTGAGCAGCGGGGCGGCTCGTTCTACGACAGCGTCAAGAAATAGACAGCAGCCTGAGCTGCGTTACTCCCAGTTCTATATGAACCCAGGAATAGCGCAGTCAGGCTGCTCCTTCAGTTACTGCAAATATGCTTAGTTGAGAACGCTTCTCTTCGCCTCGGGAAGATCGAAGCGGTCAAGGTTCATGACCTTGTTCCATGCGGCGACGAAGTCATGCACAAACTTTTCGCGAGCATCATCACAGGCATAGGCTTCCCCAATAGCTCGCAGCTGCGAGTTTGAGCCGAAGAGTAGATCCACGCGCGTGGCGGTCCACTTCAGTTCGCCCGTGCTGCGATCGCGTCCTTCGTAGGCGCCGCCATTCCCGTTTGTGCCGGGCTGCCACGTCGTGCTCATGTCGAGCAGGTTGACGAAGAAGTCGTTCGTCAACGTCTCCGGACGCTTGGTGAATACCCCATGTTTCGAGTGCCCGAAGTTTGTATTGAGCACGCGGAGGCCGCCAATGAGCACTGTTATTTCTGGAGCGGTGAGGGTGAGCAACTGCGCGCGATCCAGTAGCAGTTCCTCGGCAGGTCGTTGCTCTCCTTTGCGGCGATAGTTGCGGAATGCATCTGCAGCCGGTTCCAGGACTGCGAACGAATGCGCATCCGTCTGCTCTTGCGCAGCATCGGTTCGTCCTGGCGCAAACGGCACCTTCACGCTGTGTCCGGCGTTCCTGGCTGCTTCCTCGATGCCTGCGTTGCCGGTCAGAACGATGAGGTCCGCCAACGAAACGGCTTTTCCTCCGCCTCCATTCGCCTGTGAGCTGTTGAATTCCTTCTGAATTGTTTCGAGCTTCTGCAGCACTTTCCCCAGTTGGGCTGGTTGATTTACTTCCCAATCTTTCTGTGGAGCCAGGCGAATGCGTGCTCCGTTCGCTCCACCGCGCTTGTCGGAGCCGCGGAAGGTCGAGGCTGACGCCCAAGCAGTCGTCACTAGTTCCGAAATGGAAACACCGGAGGCGAGAATCTTGGCCTTCAGAGCGGCAGCGTCTTTGTCGTCGATCAGCTTGTGATCCACTTTGGGAACGGGGTCCTGCCACAGTTGCGGCTCCTTGGGAACCAGCGGGCCCATGTAGCGCGAGATCGGGCCCATATCGCGATGCGTGAGCTTGAACCAGGCTTTCGCGAAGGCCTCGGCGAACTCGTCCGGATGATCGAGGAAACGCTTCGAAATCGGCCCGTAGATCGGGTCCATTCTCAATGCGAGATCGGTCGTGAGCATGAAAGGCGCGTGACGCTTCGAAGGATCGTGTGCATCCGGAACGGTGCCTGCTCCGGCGCCATTCTTCGGAGTCCACTGATGCGCGCCAGCCGGACTCTTCGTGAGTTCCCACTCGAAGCCAAAGAGATTTTTGAGATAGTTGTTGCTCCACTTGGTGGGGGTCTGGGTCCATGCGCCTTCCAGTCCGCTGGTGATCGTGTGCGAGCCCCTCCCGCTGCCGAATTTATTGCTCCAGCCGAGTCCTTGCTCCTCGACATCAGCGCCCTCTGGCTCAGGTCCGACATATTGCGGCGGAGGCGCAGCGCCATGCGTCTTGCCGAAGGTGTGGCCGCCGGCAATCAGCGCGACTGTCTCTTCGTCGTTCATCGCCATGCGAGCGAACGTCTCGCGGATGTCACGTGCCGCAGCAAGTGGATCTGGCTTTCCATTTGGACCTTCCGGATTCACATAGATCAAACCCATTTGTACCGCGCCGAGAGGACTCGCGAGTTCGCGATCGCCGCTGTAGCGCTCGTCAGCAAGCCACTTGCCCTCGGGACCCCAGTAAATGTCCTCTTCGGGCTCCCAGACGTCGGGACGTCCGCCACCAAAGCCGAAGGTCTTGAATCCCATGGACTCCAGTGCGACGTTGCCGGCAAGGATCATCAGATCAGCCCACGAGATCTTGCGGCCATACTTCTGCTTGACGGGCCACAGCAGCCGACGCGCTTTGTCGAGGTTCGCGTTGTCCGGCCAGCTATTGAGCGGAGCAAAGCGCTGTGTGCCGGAGCCCGCGCCGCCACGGCCGTCGCCGATGCGATACGTGCCCGCGCTGTGCCAAGCCATGCGAATAAAGAACGGACCGTAGTGACCGTAATCCGCCGGCCACCAGTCCTGCGAGGTGGTCATTAAGGCGTGCAGGTCTTTGATCACGGCTTGCAGATTCAGCGTCTTAAATTCTTCTGCGTAATTGAACTCCTTGCCCATGGGATCAGACAGGGGAGAGTTCTGGTGTAGCGATTTCAGACTCAGTTGATTTGGCCACCAATCCGCATTGGCGTGAGCCCGACGAGTGCCATGCGCGACGGGGCACTTGCCTTCAGTTGTAGTGGCTTGATCCAGGGTCCGGGTACCAGCCCCGGCTGCGACGGCGAGTTCTTTTTCCATGTCTCTCATGTTCCCGTAACGACAGCTATAGGTGAAATATATGTTTCCTATGATTTCTATAGGATTTGCGTCTTAATTCTTGGCAATCAGCACTGGGTGCCCAGATGTTAGCCACCGACTCACTGAGTGACCGTTTGGTGAGGAGCGTCGTTCTGCGCCTTTCAATCTTCGTCGGATTCATCGAGCAGATCGCCTAGTCGGTCTAGTCGGCGCTCCCATGCGGAGCGATGATGGCGGACCCACTCTTCTATGGCCTCGAATCCGGAAGAATTGAGACTTGCGGTTCGTACCCGACCGAGCTTTTCTGTCCGAACCAGCCCGCTCTCTTCGAGCAATTGCAGATGCTGGCCGACGGCGGTGAGCGTGATATTTAGCGGTTCGGCCAGTCCCGAAACTGAATGAGGCCTCTCCGCGAGCTTCTCGATAATCGCGCGACGTGTCGGGTCGCCGAGAGCTTCGAACACCCGCGCGATTTGTATATGTGCCTTTGCCATTTGGCTGCTCTAGTGCGGCTTGCTTACTCCCGCGATAGCTCGTCGGCCAAGTCGTCAAGCAATCGATTCCACATCGA
>DATEMI010000207.1:0-3936 GCA_035275665.1 Terriglobales bacterium
CGATCTGGTACTGACGTTCGGCGAGAACTTCCTGCACTTCGCGCAGACGCTGCTTCGCCTGCGGCACGAGCTTGCTGTCCGGGAACTGCTGGATCAACTGACGGTACTCGTCTTCCGCGCGCATGGCGTGCGTGTAGTCGCGGTCCGGCTTCTCCATCTGCTTGTAATGCATGTTGGCGATCTTGAGCTGCGCCTCGGCCGCTTCGGGCAGATTGGGGAAGAAGGTGATGAAGTCCTTGTACTCGACCTCGGCCTGTTGATAGGCAGCGGTAGTTCCTTCCGCGTACCAGGAATCTCCGACCGCTAACTTGGCTCGGGCGATGAATTCCGAATCGGGATAGGTGTTGATGAGCGTCTGCAACGTGATGCGAGCGACGTCGTACTTGCCGTGTTTCATCGCATCCATGGCGCGGTCGAAGAGAACCTTGTCCGGTTGCTTGGAGTCAACATTGGCGATGGGATTGCTGACTTTGTTGTGATGACAACCGGCGGCCATCGCGGCCATTCCGAGGGCTAGTGCGATTTGGGTACTGCGATGAATCATAGAAATCCTTAGCTGCGAGCTCCGCAGTTGCCTAGCTTAAGTCCTTATTACCCCTGCGAGTCTCGATTCGGGAATTGCTTCGTTTGCCGCCTGGAGCAAGTTCCGTGCGTTCGCCGTAATATCGTGACCATCGAAGACTGCGCTGCCGGCGACCAGCAGCTCCGCTCCGGCACGAACCACGTCAGCGACCGTATCGTGAGCAACGCCTCCATCGACCTCGATGCGGAAATTCAGTCCGCGCTCCTCGCGCATCCTCGCCAGTTTGGCGATCTTGTGCAACGCGCCGGGAATAAACTTCTGTCCGCCAAATCCTGGATTCACTGACATGACCAGCACTAGGTTCACCATGTCCAACACTTCAGTGAGGCTCTCAACCGGAGTGGCTGGATTTATTACGACGCCCGGCTGGCAGCCGTGCTCTTTGATCAACGTTAAAGTCCGATTCAAGTGCACACAGGCTTCTTGATGGACTGAGATCCAGTTAGCGCCAGCGGCGGCAAAGTCAGGAATGAATTGATCCGGATTCTCGATCATCAGATGAACGTCGAAGATCGCATCGGTGACCGGACGCAACCATCTCACAATCGGCGGACCTATCGTGAGATTGGGCACGAAATGCCCGTCCATCACATCGAGATGGACGATCGTAGCCCCACCCTTGATCGCAGCCAGAACATTATTAGCCAGATGAGCGAAGTCGGCCGAGAGAATCGAGGGTGCGAGTTCGATCAAAATAGAACGCTTCCGAATGTCAGGAGACGCTCACAATTCTAGCAATTATGGCGGGTATTCGCCCTGAATTTCCGCGCCAGCAGTGGCCTCTCCCAGGTGCTAAGTGCGAAACCTTAGGATCTTCGTACAACATTGAGGGCTTTACTTCTCTCGCTTTGGAGGAAGCGAGGCATTGCGCTTTCCTGGCTTGCTTTTTTCCTCTCTGGGTCTGCTTTTTCCCTCGTCGTGCGGGCAGGCGTGCGCTTCTTCCATCAAGTGAAGCAGAGTAGGTCTGGGGGACGCTCCCACAAAGGTTTGGCATTCGACACAAAACGAGTCTGTGATCTCAGGATTGCTCCGGTTTGGTGAGCGCAGAAATCTCGAGTCGTGTGCCATGGGGTACACAGAAAACGCAAATCAACTCTGGATTGCTTGCCCAAGAGTAGAACGGAAGATGCAGATTGGGCAATTCCGGATTTGCACGCCCGTTCGACCTCCACGTTGGTTGGATTTGCTCAACCCGCATCGTCCGGTAGTGTGGATGAGTTTGCGTAGAGGAATGGTTCTCCCCGGGGCTACGGCTTCGGATTGGTTGTTCCTTTATCGACAGGGAACAACCGATGCATATGAAGAAAACAGCGAAGTTCGTCCTGCTGCTCGACAGCGACTCGACCGCAATCCGCGAATCCGCAATGGAGTTAGCAGGCATCGATGGATACTTGCTTATCGCTCGTACTCCGGCGGCAGCTGTGGAGTTTGCCAAACAATACAAGCCGGCCTACGCAGTGCTGCCGAAGACGTGCGCGGCTGATGAGGAAAAATCACTGCAGGACTTGCTCCTGGAATTCAGCCCTGAAACAGAAATTGTCCTACTGAAGGATCAGGAATCAATCCGAGCGATGGGACAGGGCGTATAGCTGCAGGCACGAAAACACCGGTGGAAGTAACGCTCTGCCATGACATTCGTCACTTTCCCGCAGGTGCTCAGTCTTTTACACCATGAAAGTCATGATCGCCTGGGAATCTCTCTAGCTCAGATTCGCCGCTAGCTACCCTTCACAGTCTTGGTCTTTCCTGACGTGTGCAGCCTGAATACGTCGTCGGGGATCTTCGAATTCAATTTGATGTTGGTGTAGTGAGCGAGGCGATAATCGCCCGAAGGTTCAAAAGCCTGCTGCTTCAGCGAGACTGAGCGCGTCGCATCCACCCAGATGATGATGTGATCGAACATGTTCTTGACCTTCGCTGATTTTGGCGCTAGGTCCAGTTTGGCCGTTCGTACTCCATCAACATCCTCATTGCCTTCGAATTTGATCTCAAACTGGTTTTGCAGGTCGTGCCCTCGTCCGCCGAATCCCAAAACGAGAAAGCTCTCCACCTCGGCGCGGTTCTTGCCGGCATCGTACTCGTTCACTTGCTGGATCTTCGGCTGGTAAATGCGGATCTTGCCGTCGGTGAACAGCATGTATTTCTGGTCGGGCGACTGAATGTCTGCCGCCCACTGCGTTTCCCCTTTACCGTTCCGGCGGTAATAGACGAGACCTTTCTGCGTGTCAGTCTCATTGACTACTTTCTGGAATTGATCCCAGGTGAAGTCAGCCTGAGCGCTGCGGAACTGAGCAGCTGCAGCATCCATCTGCGTGAGGACACCTTCCAGTGTGGACGCAGTCTGTCCCGAGCCTGAACTCTTATTCTGGGCCTTTACTACAGAGCAAAGCAGCAGCAACACTGCGCAGCAGATTCCCAGTCCTGTACCCTTTAGTGATTTCCTGCGTCCGTGGTGAAAGAGAAGTTCCATAAATCGAGTCAGCGATGGCCCCACACACGATAACCCGTTAACTTGCCCGAAGTGTCGCGCAACTCGGTGTATCGCGAGATTTCGATACTGCCTGCAACCGGCTCAAGCGCGTGGCGCAGAGCGGAAGTCGTGTCCTGATCATCTGCGGAAACTGCCGACGCATTGATGTCATAGATAAAGCTGTTTGGACCATCCTGCCTGGCGACAATTTCGTTCGGATGCAGCGGTCGATTACTCGGGCTGTCCTTGAACACGCTACGCGGAGTGAGGAAGATGAAGGCAAGAATGAGCGTGACCATCACGTCATAATGCAGTCCGCCTCGTGGATGGGTCCACAGAACATAACTCTTGAGCGTTTGTCGAAGTCTCATAGGCCGCTCCGTAAAGAAGCAGAAGATTTAGTGTAGAACCCCATACAGCGCTCTGCAATAAAGCAGCATCTCACGTCTGAGCCGGAGGCGTGCATGCCCACCGGTTCGTTCTACTCTGGATTTCATGCGCGGAGCGCAGTATTCGCCGTGCTAAACTAAGACTCTTAATCCGCGGCTCACAACGCCCAGTGTGAGCCGAAACTCTTCGTCGCAGCCTAAAGTCAAAGTTCTTTCGCTACTCGTCTCTTCCTTTGGCCGGGAAAGGCAGGAACGCACTTGTGAAGCGTGCTTCCAACCTCGGGAAAATCTTCGTTGCCATCTTTTGTGGTCTCGTAGTGGGAGCCATCGCCGGCAGCATCCATTGGATGATTCTGCCGCACGATCAATCTCTGCTCGTCCATGTGATGCTCGGTGACCTAGTGGCTGCTCTTACTTCTATGATCGTGTGTCTTGCGATTCAGTTGCGCCAGGAAGAGGTGCACTTCGCCAGCGCCATGTCGCGCGCAGCGATT
>DATEMI010000208.1:0-15456 GCA_035275665.1 Terriglobales bacterium
TTCGGTGAGCGCGAGGGTATTTGCCTCAATCCAAAGCTGAAGCTCGCGTCTCGATCAAGCGGCGAATGCGCGAGATGAATGCATCGACCGTGGCTTTACCCTCGTCGCCTTTGCCCCGCACACGAACGCTGACCTCGCCGCCTTCCGCTTCTTTGTCGCCGGCCACTAAAAGGAACGGGATCTTCTGCATCGTGTGCTCGCGGATTTTGGCATTCATCTTTTCATTGCGCGCATCCACATGGACGCGCACGCCCGCCGCTTTGAGCCTCTCGGCGACCCGTTCGGCGTAAGCGGCGTGGCGTTCGGAAATGGGAATCATCACTGCCTGCACCGGCGAGAGCCACGCCGGAAAATTGCCGGCGTAGTGTTCGATGAGGACGCCGAAAAAGCGCTCGATGGAGCCATAGAGAGCGCGATGCACCATAAGCGGCTGCTTGCGCGACCCGTCCTCAGCCACATATTCCAGTTGGAACCGCTCCGGCAGTGTAAAGTCAAACTGCACGGTCGAGAGCTGCCAGAGGCGCCCGATGGCATCGACCAACTTTACGTCAATCTTCGGGCCGTAGAACGCAGCTTCGCCCGGAATCGTTTTGTACTTGATTCCCCGACGCTGCATGGCTTTCTCCAATGATGCAATTGCACGCTCCCAGTTTTCCTTCGCGCCGATGTATTTGCTGGTGTCGTTCGGATCCCAAATCGACAGCTCGACTTCGTATTTGTCGAACCCGTAGGCATTCAAAACGGCGAGAGCGAAGTCGATGCAGCCGACAATTTCGTCTTCGATCTGCTCGGGAGTGCAGAAGATATGTGCATCGTCCTGCGTAAAACCTCGCACGCGGAGCAGGCCATGCATCACCCCGGAACGTTCGTATCGATAAACAGTTCCGAGTTCCCCGAGGCGCACGGGCAGATCACGATACGAGCGCAACGTGTTCTGGTAAATGAGGATGTGCCCGGGACAATTCATCGGCTTCAATTGGTACTCGGCATCATCCAGCTCGATTGGCGTGAACATGTTCTGGGCGTAATAACCGGCGTGTCCGCTCGTCTTCCAAAGATCGACGCGCATCACGTGCGGCGTGAAGACCAGAGAGTATCCGCGCTTCAGATACTCTGCGCGCATCCAGTCTTCCATCTCTTTGCGGATGATTCCGCCTTTGGGATGCCAGAAGATCAGGCCGGGGCCGGCGAGTTCTTGAATCGAAAACAGATCGAGCTGCTGCCCGATGACACGATGGTCGCGCTTTTTGGCTTCTTCAATCGCGTTGAGATACTGCTCAAGATCTTTCTTCGAAAAGAACGACGTTCCATAGATCCGCTGAAGCTGAGGATTCTTCTCATCGTTCAACCAGTACGCGCCGGCCAGGCTCGTCAGCTTAAAGGCCCTGATCCTTCCCGTACTGGGAATATGTGGACCGCGGCAAAAATCGACGAACTCGCCATTGCGATAGAAAGAAACCTGGTTCTCGCCTTCCGTGTGCTTCTGGATGAAGTGGACCTTCATCCAGTCGTTTTCAGCTTCATACTGCTTGATGGCCTGATCGCGAGGCACGTATTCGCGCACGAACTTCTCGTCGCGCTTCACGACTTCTTCCATTCGTTGCTCGATGCGTTGCAGATCGTCCGCCGAGAACGGCGTCGGTCGATAGAAGTCGTAGAAGAATCCCGATTCGGTCGGCGGGCCATGTCCCAATCTGGTCTCTGGAAATAACTCCGTTACCGCCGTTGCCAGCAGGTGAGCCGAGGAGTGGCGGAAGACCTCGAGGGCCTCGGGATCTTTCTCTGTGAGGATACGGACCTCGGAATCATGGTCGATAGGTCGATCCAGATCGACCAGCTTCCCGTCGACTTTCGCCACCAGCGCGGCATCAACTAGTCGAGGCGAAATAGACTTCGCAACATCGAATGCGGTACTCCCTCGCGGAACTTCACGAGTAGATCCGTCCGGCAGAGTGATCTTTATGGTTTGAGTGGCTTGAGCGACGTCAGACATAGCGATTGGGTTGCAAATATTCAGGATAACGCAAAGAGGCTGCCAAGCCACGGAGCTAGAGCTACGAGGGGGGTGATGCTGGCGGATTAGAAAGGCGAGATCTCATCTGATCTCATGAAATCTCGTCCGATCTCATCAGATATCTCATCGCGCCCGATGAGATATCTCATCGGGCGATGTCATTCGATCTCATCGAATCTCGTGAGATCTCTATCGGATTCCAATGCATGAACGGAGCGAAGCAGTTCGTCCACGAAGAGTAGTATCTCGCCTTTGAGAAAACGAACGCAGTGTTCTGCCGCCGCTCGATCCGTGGCCTCCTACTTTCTGTGCTATGACGAATTTGGGAAGAAGTCAAGCGATTTTTTTGTCGTGAAACAGCCGCGCCGATGCAGGGATGGGTAAAGCGTTTTGTGCCAAAAACGGGAACTGGTCGCCTGGCTAAGTTTTCGCGTCTTCCTAGTGATCACCTATGAATGCAGGCCCGTATTCCAGCTTCGCGGCCTCCAGGCTAAACTTGCTACATGCTTGCCGCCACACTCCAGCCCGTCTGAAAACGCTGCCCGAGGATCTGGTTCAGGTGGTGCTTGAGATGCTCGACGTAATCTCCCGCGAGCCAGAGGAGCGTCACAGGCGGACGACCCCCGATGCTGCATTGCACCTGCGCAGACGATTCGGGAAGCTGCTGCAATACGTGCGCCAGATATCGGTTATAGGCTGACCAGAGCTCGATCACCAACTCCCAGCTTGCGCCGTTTGGATTCTGCAGCCCGACAAGCTTTTCCTGGTCATAACCAGGAAATTCAAGACTTCCCTGCGTAGCAGCGCGCACGAATCGCTGATGATTGTTCGACGCAGAGTCGATCAGGTGCGCGAGGATTTCCTTCTTGCTCCACTTATCTGGCGCCGGGCGAAACGTTGCATCAGCATTGCCGACCTGGTGCAACATCGGCTCCGCCGTGCGCACTGTTTGAAGTAAATCAGAGGCAATCGATGTGAAAGTCATCGCAGTAGTATCGCGCATTTTATTGCGTTCAGGCGGTTAGTACCTGTCCTTTGGTACCGCAGAATTTCGCGGTCTGCTGATGTAAAAATTTCCTTCACGTGAGCAGTCACCAACGTAAGTTCCTCATTCTGAGTAGCCGATTTGCGGCATGTCAGATGCTCGACTGCTCTTTGGAGACACCACTTTGAAATCACACTTTTTAATCACAGGATCTTTGCTGGCTAGCCTCACCTTGATGCCAATCGCGGCGTCGGCATACGACCATCCCGGCGAGCACAACAGCGGACAGCACCTTCGCCGCGACGTTCGCGAGAGTGAGCACGACCGTCATCTGCGCGAGGATCGTGAGCGACACGCTCGTCTCGAGCGCGAGGCCCGTTTTCGACGCGAGCGCGAAGAACATATGCGTCGCGAGCACCACGAAGCACGCCACGACTTCCGCGACCATGACCGTGACCACGACCGGCGCGGCTGGGAAAAGGGACAGAAGCACGGGTGGAAAGGCGGCTCCCTGCCTCCAGGACAGGAAAAGAAAGCCGAGCGCGGACGCTAGCCGTTTCCGATTAGGTTATACGTGTCTTGAACTCCCCCAGAGGTTGGATCAGGCGGCGTTGCGGTCTTTGCCGGACTTTGCGACGCCGCCGCTGCCCTCCTTCTCATTCTCGGATCGTATCCCCTCTGGGACGTCTGTCGCATACTGCCTATTCACCTTCCAGCATCTTCCTCAGGAACACCAACTGTCCGAGGTGATAGGCGTTATGGTCGCCAACGAGCAGCGCCTCTCGGAGCAGAGTCTGGCCATCGCCGTGTGGAATACGTGCGTAGAGCTGCCGCTCGTCGGCTTCAGCGACAAGCTGCTTCATGGCTTCGAGATCGCCTCGAAACGCAGCGACGCTCTTCTTCCACGCTGCGTCACTGGGAGGAGCAGCAGAATCCGGCCAGTAGCCTTCGGGCCACTTCGGTGAGACATGCTTGGCATTCCGACTGAACTCAAGGATGTCCCGTTGCGCAATGCGCATATGCTCCAAAAGTTGCCACATCGTGTGCGGCGCGCTTTTGATCTTCTTGCCGCGCAGCTCTGGCGCAAACCCGCGAATGGCTTCTTCGAAGTCCAGGTGCGCGCGTTTGCCGCTGAGCAGGGTCAGTACGTGTTGTTGCAGAGACGAGTTCTTCACGGCATCTCCTCGCATGTGTGTTCATTCCGAAGCCGGCGGTGTATGTCGACGAAGAATCCCATCGACTTCGAGAATACGGACTCCACGACATGCAATCTCATGGTCGCTGGGTTGAGGATTTCGCACGGGAAGAGATCATGCAAGTCGATAGGGATTCCTCACCACAAAAGCGGCGGTTCGGAATGACATTAAGACAGGAACGCGGTCGTTGCTTTGCCTCAGGGCGAGGCAGATAATCGAGGCGTCGGGACTGCAGTTTTGTGAATCTGCCTAACTACATCACGATCAGCCGTATCTTCAGCGTGCCCATACTCTTGTGGCTGCTGACGAGCCGCGTCCTTTCCGGTATTCACGGGGAGAAGGAACTTGCCGCCTCGGCGCTGTTCATTTTGGCTTCCATCACCGATGGGCTCGACGGCTACCTGGCGCGCAAGCGTGGCCAGGTCACCACCATGGGCATGCTGCTCGATCCGCTTGCCGACAAGCTGCTGATCGCCGCCGCGTTTATCTCGCTCGTTCAGTTCAATCCCAGAATCGTTCCGGCGTGGATCGCCGTTCTGATCATCGGACGCGAGTTCCTGGTGAGCGGCTTGCGCAGCATTGCCGCGTCGGAAGGCTTCACCATTCAGGCGAGCAATCTAGGCAAACTGAAAATGTTCGCCCAAATCGTGAGCGTCGTCGCCGCCATCCTCGATCACAAGTGGATGGCGTGGTACATCGGCCAGTTCATATTCCCTGTCGATCTCATCGCGCGCATAGCGATTTGGTTCATGGTTGGGGTGTCAATCGTATCGGCCGTGGACTACTTCGTTGCCTTCTGGTCAAAAATCGACCGGGAAGTCTCAGCTAGCAGACGTAAACGTAAGCCCTTTGTGCTGACACGCCGCAAACATGGCGATCTTCCTTCGCACGAAGCCCAGCCGAATAGCTGAACTTCCAAAAAGGGGTTTCGGGGTTTCAAGTTTCGGGTTTCATCTCACCTATTGCTAGCGTTTTGGGTTTACGAGACAAACGTGAGCAACTGGCTTTGCCGAAATCCGAAACTTGAAACCTGAAATGTCTCAACTCGCTAGCTCGTGGCTCGATAAAATACCTTTATGTCCTCCATCGAGATGAAGGAGATCCGCATTCCTTCGACACTCATGCGGGAGAGCAAGCCCTCTGTCGTTTACACGCTCGCAAAGGCGATTGGCACGGCGCTGCTCGTATCTGTGATTGCCTTCTTTTTTCTGAACGCCTGCGCGATTGCGGTGATCGCGATCATCAGCGCGATCCGCAGCCGGCACCTCGACTTCGCTATGGCTTACCGGGATTTTGCTGCTCCGGCGGCCCTGGGGATCTTTATTATCGCGTTTGTGGGCTCCACGATTTTCTTCTTTCGGGAACGAAGCAGATAACATGCAGCTCATCACCATTTCCCGAAACGAACTCTCTGAATCGCTCAAGCAGCCGGGGCGTCTTCGCGATTACTGCGCGAAGCTCGAGGCGGGCGACATCATTTTCTTTCCTGAGACTCCGATCGCGATTCTAGCTACCGATTTAGAGTTCCTGATCGGACACCAGCAGGTCGGCGGCGCTTATCACAAGAACATCGCCTATCGCCCGCTGGAAGATCGCATTACAGGCTTCGACGCTCAAGATGCAAAGATGGCCGATCGTCTGCGCGGAATTATGCGCCGCTACTCGGATGATGTGATCGAGTTCTTGCGCGGCTTCCTTGCGCCATACCAGGCGCGTTGGCGGGTCGACTATGCCAGCTACCGTCCTGAGGAGGAGCAAGGACGCGATCTTTCCCTGCGCAAGCGCAACGATCTGCTGCATACGGATGCTTTCCCAACGCGCCCGACGAACGGCGATCGCATCCTGCGCTTCTTCAACAACGTCAATCCGCAGCGCACGCGCAATTGGATTACTACCGACACCTTCGACGTGCTGGTTGAAAAAATGCGCAGGGGCAAGCTGAATGACGGCAGCAGTGTGCCGCTGCCTTCGTCGATGCAGATGTCGGGAGCGAAGCGCGCGCTGGCTGGGATTGGGTTGGGAGCACTTGCGCCCTCCCTAAAACGCTCGCCTTACGACGAATTCATGATGCGCTTCCATAATTACCTGAAAGAGAATTTGTCGTTTCAGCAGAATTGCCCCAAGCAGCACTGGGAATTCCCGCCGGGCTCAAGCTGGATGGTCTATACAGACATGGTCAGCCACGCTGTTCTCTCAGGCCAGTTCGCCCTCGAGCAGACGCTGATCATCTCGCGCCAGGTAATGGTCACGCCGGAGAAGTCGCCGTACGGAGTTCTGTCGAAGTTCGCAGCAGCGCGATAAAGGAAAGGACCGACGCGCCATCGCGCGGTTTTGGAGTGCCAACGTCAGGTAAGTTGGCCTACCAGAACAGGGTAGGTGGTTTCTTGCGAACACCCGGCCGAGGGCGGCCGTCGGTCCTGAGTTTCTACTCGTCCCCGCGCACTTGCCACTCGGGCATCGTTTCAAATTTCGCCATCTTGGCTGCGCCTTGCTCGTCGTACCAACGATGCCATGCCTTGGCATCCGCTGGAAGACGAACATCGGTGATCTCCTGCATGGCGAGGAACGACCAGTTGCGCATCTGCGCGTTCGTGTCTGGAGCCTCAACCATTGTGAGCAATTTCGGGAACATCCTCATGCGCTGCTTGCGCATGAAGTCACCGCAGTCGGAAATGTTGCAACCGGCGCGATCGCGAACGCTGAACGATGCGTCGGTGGTGAAGATCTGAAACAGATCATCAAGTGCCTCGTCAGTTCCCAAGAAGCGCAGACCCTCGGCTGCAGCCTGGCGAACGTTCGCATCCGGATCGGTGCGCGCGTAATCGTAAAGCGCGGTTTGGACCTGCTCAGTCTCAACACCTCGACCCCCGAGCATCCCTAAGTACCACATGTCGTACGCGCGAGAACTCGGATCTTTCTTGGCTCGATCCAGAAGAATGCTGACAGCGTCGCTGTCTTCACTCCAGCCATCCATCGCCAGCATCATGTCGGAATAGGCATAGCGCACGCGCAGGTCAGTCGAGTATTGCGCGCGATTGAGCAACTGCTCCATGCGCGGACTCTGCTTGACTTCGCTTTTGTAGTCCGCGTAATGCGAGTTGAGAATCTCCAAAGCTCGAGCATCGTGGCCGATGCTGCGTTCCAGCAACTCCTCGGCTCGATCCTGGATTGGAAGTGAGGAAATCCGCGCAAGATCAGCTTCCGTGATCGGCGAGAACTTGCGCGGCAGGACTTGAATAGCAGGACGCGATGCCGATTTGCTCCGAGCAGCGTTCGACTTCGCCGAATGCGAGAAGCCTGGAATGAGTACTCGACCAAAGATGAACCCGATCCATATGAGCATGAAGACAACCGCTACCCAGCCCGGAGCCTTCCGCGTGGTAGCGGACGGCGGCGTAACGCCTCGCTGTGGCGGCGGACCGTAGAAGTTGGGTGTCTCGACGCTTGTGTCCTGCTTCAGGCCCGCGGCTGATTCGAGCTGCGACACCAGCCAGCGCGCCTCCTGGCGATCGGCGATTCCATTTACCAGGTTGAGCTTGCGCCCACTCTTCGTCGTCAGCCGTAGGCCGTAAAAAGTGTTCGTGCCTTGCTGGAATCCGGAGTAAGGACGGATCTCCGCGATTTCTGAAAAGGGAATGGTAGTCGTTCTAGCCAGCCCGAGAAAGGACTTGCGTCGGGTGAGAGTGTCGCCCGAAAGCGTGATGCGTGTGCTCGAAAAAATCGCCGACGCGAGAACCAAAAGGAGCAGGACGTCTACGCAGCCGAAAACGACGAAAAAAAACATTGGAGCTTTGGAATGCTGCAGAAAATAAACGACTGCGGTCCAGGCGGCCGTGATCCCGACCAGCGCTAGCGTGGAAGCCGGATTCTGCAGCGGTGGAAAATACATCTGCGTTCCGTTCCAGTCAGTCGAGATTACCACCGAGGTCTTCGCCGGACGCTCTACAGGCCCGCTCTCTGCCTGCATAGCAAAGACCGGCGCTGCGGCAGCTCCGAAGCTGGTGGTGAATACCGAATTGGAACTCACTGCTGTGCTGGGTGCCGGCGAGGCCGCAGTACGAAACACCGGCAGCTCATATTCTTCTTTGAAATCAACGCCGGGCACGTCCGCTTTAGCGCGCAGCAGCCAGAGAACTTTATCTCGTGGATTCTCGCTATTGCTCTCGTATGCGTCTGCCGGAACGTCGAAGCTCACGGGCACCGATGCGCCCACCACACCGAAGCCGAGAAGATTCGATGGGACGTTCTGCTCTTGTTCCCACAGTGTCTCGTCATGCGTGCTTTGCTCTTTGCCTGACCCGATGACAATGCGACGCACGCAACAGAGGTGGACGTCGATGCCGTGCTGCGCACCATTGGCAAGATGCAGCTCGATTCTTCCGGTCAGCTTCTTGCCCGGAGAGATCGGAAGAGAGTCGAACTCGAAGTAAGTCTTGCCATAGCGTTCGCGGCGAATCGTCGCCATGATCGCGCTGATCGCAGTTAACGGCGCGAAGGAGCCGAGCACGAGGAAGAAGATTAGCGGCGGCGCCGATTTGTGCGGGTCCGGATGCGAGGCAATCGAAATCCACGGCAGCGTAAGGCAGGCCACAATGATGGTAGCGACCCACAGTGCCGCAGCACGATTATTCTGCTGGCCATAGACACGGCTTTGCGCCCAGTCCTGACGCCAGAGCCAGGGCGAATCCGGGTGCGCAGCTTTGGCTGCGTCATCCTGCTTCAATTTCGTAGCTGCATACAAGGCTCCGCCCATGATTAGTAGGCCGATCAGCGCGAACCCTGCAGCAAAGATTGCTCCGGCAGTGGAATTCGGCGTCGTCTGCGGCGCCGACAAGGACTTCAGCATGAGAGCGCCGCCCATTCCGGCAAAAGCGAGACCAAAAAAGAATAGGAAGGCCACTCCGAGTTTCGAACTGGTACTCATGCGGGCGATTATGTGGCTGGTTTTGGTGAATGCAGGTGCGTGTTGGTCCCAAGGAGGGTACCGGAGTAACCGTGCCAGACTTGATTCAGGTGGACGACAGAAAGAGCCGACCGTAACGGATGGGCATCCGCGTGTGTTAGGACTGTGTATTGGTTCGGAGCAAGTCTAACTTCTTAGGCTTATGATCGCGCCTGGAGATGGGATCGGCACCCATCTCCAGCCCACCGGCTACAGCCGCCGCTTCTGTTAATACCGCAGCTTATCTGGCTTCTTGTCCCATTCGCGGAATGCGCTCAAAGCTTCGTCACGCATCATCTGTACCATTTTGAGAGAACGATTTTGCGGATCACGAGCTAATTCGTGATAGATGAAGTCATCGTCGAATCCAATGCTCGCTGCATCGGCGGCGGTGTTCGCATAGTACACGCGTTCTGGACGTGACCAGTAAATGAGGCCTATGCACATCGGACATGGTTCGCAACTTGCATAGATCTCGCATCCAGTGAGCTGAAACGTGGTCATTCGACGGCAAGCCTCGCGAATTGCGACGACTTCCGCGTGAGCACTGGGATCGTTCGTGGCTAGGACCTGATTCGCGCCCTCGCCAATGATCTGGCCGTTTTTGACAACCACGGCTCCAAATGGTCCACCATTGTTCGAGCGCACGTTTTCGAGAGAGAGGGCAATCGCCCTGCGCATAAAGTTGGGATCCAAATGCTCACCTTGCGCTGGAGTAGATTCGTTCTGGATTGTAAACGCTCACCTCTTCACGTGAAATTTCCCTCATCATCTCTGAACGTTGGCAAAGTCTCTTATTGCCAAGAGCGAGCTACCCGCAAAATTCAAACACTGGTCGCTTGGACCTTCCCTTAATTCGCCCCTAACCTGATCCGTGCTCACACGTCTAAATTTCACAGATTCGTAATCTGCCTACCGTGTAATCATCTTTCTTCCTGAGTGCTCCCATGCTCGATCAAGTCATGCAGGACTTCAGCTACGGCGTCCGCGGACTGCGCCGTGCTCCTGGCTTCGCTGCACTAGCCATTCTGACGCTTGCGTTGGGAATCGGCGCGAACACGGCGATCTTCAGCATCATCTATGCCGTCCTTCTGCGGCCGCTGCCTTATGACAAACCCGGACAGCTAGTGCGGCTTTACGAAACTGAAGCCGCGCCGGGAAATTATCCGTTCACCGGTCCGGATTTTCTCGACTGGAAGACGCAGAACCACAGCTTCCAGGACATGACGCTCATCAGCTGGGCTCATTCCATGAACCTCAGCGGGCAAGGCGAACCCGATCACGTGATGGGCATTCCCACGGAATCGAACTTCTTCTCTCTGCTCGGTGCGCGCCCACTGCTGGGAAGGGCATGGGCTCAAGGCGAAGATGAGCCCGCCCATGATCATGTGCTGATCCTCAGCTATGGCTTGTGGCAGAGCCATTTCGGAGGCGACCCGAAGATCATCGGCCGTGATGTTGAGTTGAACGGCGAGAAGTACAATGTCATTGGCGTCATGCCTGCGGGATTCCACTTCCCAGCGGAGGCTCAGCTTTGGGTTCCTCTAAATATGGACAGCAAGGGCCTTGGCCCACGCGGTAGTCATTCCTTTCGGGCGTTCGGCCGGCTAAAGCCCGGCGTTTCGCTGCAGCAAGCGCAATCAGAGATGTCGGTGATCGCCGGCCGCCTGGAACAGCAGTATCCGGATTCGAACTACAAGGTCGGCGCTTCCCTCGTTCAGTTGCACGAGGATATGGTCGGAGAATCGCGCAGTTCCTTGCTAATGATGTTGTGGGCCGTAGCGCTCGTGCTCTTGATTGCCTGCGCAAATATCGCAAACTTGCTGCTCTCGCGCGCGGTGGCGCGACAAAAAGAGATGGCCATTCGGGGTGCGCTCGGCGCAGGCCGCACCAGGCTGATTCGGCAGGTTCTCACGGAAAGCGTTCTGCTGTCGGGCACCGGCGCCGTCGCAGGCTTAGCGCTGGCCTGGGGCGGTGTGAAGGTCATCACATCTTTAAAGCATCTGGGATTGCCGGAAGCGAACGCCATCAATATCAATCCGGCGGTCCTCGGTTTCACTCTGGTACTGGCCTTCTTGACCGGCGTCGTTTTCGGCATTGTGCCGGCACTCCAGATCTCGCGTCCAGACTTCTTCGAAGAGTTGAAGGGCGGCGCGGGGAGCGCGATCAGCGCTGGCCGCAAACGTCGTTCGGTCAGTGACGCACTGGTGATCGGAGAGGTAGCTCTCTCGCTCCTGCTGCTGATCTCCGCCGGCTTGTTACTGAGGGACTTCATCCGCCTTCGCAGTAACAACATTGGCGTGCGTCCAGAAGGCGTCTGGACCGCCGTCGTATCTCTCCCAGACGCGAAATACAAAGATCCTCAACCGCTATTCAGCTTCGCAGAATCTCTATTGGAAAAAGTCGGCCATATCCCCGGAGTCGAGTCAGCGGCACTCAGTAATCGCATGCCGCTCGAAGGAGGCAGCAACGGCTATATCTCTCTTCGCGGGCAGCCGTTTAAGCCGATGAGCGGTCCACTGGTGGAATCGCACGCAGTCTCACCGGACTATTTCAAAGCGATGGGAATTCCCTTGCTGCAGGGACGAGTATTTACGCAGGAGGACGTGAACACTGCTTTGGCGCTCGACAAGCGGGTCGATGCCATCAACAAGTCGGGCGGCAAACTCTCACCTCAAGAGAAGAATGCGATCACGATTCCGACCGTCGTCAACCAGGCAATGGTGCGGCAATTCTGGCCGAATCAGAATCCGATTGGGCAAATGTTTACCCGAGGGGACAAAGATGGCCCGTGGTATGAGGTGATCGGCGTTACCGGAGATGTGAAGCAATGGGGCATTACCCATGCGTCAGTGCCCGAAGCCTACGATGCGTTTGATGGGTCGCAATACATGTACGTGGTCGTACACACATCAACAGCATCGATGGATGTCACCTCTGAGGTGCGCCACGCATTGACTCAGGTGGATGCCGGCTTGCCGCTATTCGGAGTGCGCACGATGGATCAGGTGATCGCCGAACACGCCAGCGGACAACAGTTCCTGGCGCTGCTCGTAGGTCTCTTCTCGGGACTGGCATTGATTCTCGCTGCAGTAGGAATTTACGGGGTACTGTCGTACTTGGTCACGCAGCGAACACGCGAGATCGGCATTCGCATGTCGTTGGGAGCGAGTCGCTCGAATGTACTGACGCTCGTACTCCGGCACGGTATGCGGCTGGCGGGATTGGGATTTGCCTTGGGTCTGATTGCAGCTCTGGCGGCGGGAAGATTACTCTCCGGCTTGCTGCACGAGATACACCCAGGCGATCCGGCGACGATTGCGTTGACGGCTCTCTCTTTGGCTCTCGTCGCGCTGTTGGCATGTTATGTCCCGGCACGGCGTGCAGCAAAAGTGGACCCGATGGTCGCACTGAGGCACGAATAAATAACGGAACTGGGGGCGGTACCAGCGGTTAAAGCACAGAGCCGGCAAATCGACCTGCGCAGCCGCACCCACGCAGATGCCCCATAGCCTGAGGGTGACTCTGTTGCGCCGTTTGGCGCGCGTATCTGCACTGCGTGTCGTGCTATAGTAAGCCCACTTATTGCGCCATAACCCCGAATGGCCGGACGGATACGTTCGATCTGCAAGCAGCGCCGCGCCAGGGCATAGGAATGTCCACAACTCCCACGACAAAGGCTGCGGCTAGCTCCAGTACACGTGTCTTGCCTCTGCTGGTGAGCTTCGATCAGGAACCGCGCATCCAGCAGATGCTCGCGGAGCTCTCACGCTTTCGGCGCATTTCGTTTGAAGGCTCATTGGACCTTCCGGCTGATCTCGAACGCGTGCTCATCAGCGGTGACGAGTCGCTGCTGCTCACGCATTACGACGAACTTCGCCGCCCCAACCTGCGGCTGATCGCACTCACCGATCATCGCTTTCATGATCCGCGGCTCGATGCTCTGGTCTACTCTTACTTGCCATCGAACACTCCGCTGCCACTGGTGGAGCGCACCGTTGACAATGCTCTCGATCACGTTCACCTGATCCACGTCCGCGAGCAGGTGAATGAGCGTCTGCGCGGAGTGACGCGAGAAATTCAGGAGCTGAACAAGATCGGCGCGGCGTTGTCTGCCGAACATCGTTTAGACCGGCTGCTTGAGCTGATTCTGACAAAGTGCCGCGAAATTACAAATGCCGATGCGGGGTCGCTGTACCTCGTTGAAGGCATTCCGGAAGAGAAGCCTGCAGCACCAACTCCTAAGCCGATGATTGCGGCTTCGGCATCATCGAGTGGTTTGCCTGCGGCGCAACTGTTAAAGGCCCAGGAGGAAGAGCCGCGGCAGAAATTCCTGCGCTTCAAATTGGCGCAGAACGACTCGATCGACGTTCCCTTTCGGGAATCGACCATCGAGATCGACCACCACTCCATCGCCGGTTACGTCGCTGATACCGGGAAAGTTGTGAACATCGAGGACGCCTATCACTTGTCGCCCGACGTTCCCTACAGCATTAATCGCAAGTTCGACGAAGATTCGGGCTATCGCACTCGCTCGATTCTCGCGGTGCCGCTGTACGATCAGAAAGAGCAGATCGTTGGTGTGCTGCAGCTCATCAATGCCAAACGCGATGGCAAAGCTAAGCTCAGCTCAATCCAGGTGATGAATCAGCAGGTGATTCCATTCGGCCACCGCCAGCAGGATATCGTCACCTCACTTGCCAGCCAGGCGGCGGTCGCGATCGAGAACAGCCGTTTGTATGAGAATATCCACCGGCTGTTTGAAGGTTTCGTGCGCGCGTCAGTTATCGCCATTGAGGCACGCGATCCGACGACTTCAGGCCATTCCTTCCGGGTCGCCAATCTCACCGTCGCATTGGCCGAGGCTGTGCAGCGCGTTGAGACCGGACCATATTCGAATCTTCGCTTCACGCGCGAGGAAATGCGCGAAATTCGCTACGCATCGTTGCTACACGATTTCGGTAAGGTCGGCGTACGAGAAGAGGTCCTGGTCAAAGCGAAAAAACTTTATCCGGCTCAACTGGAACTCGTGAAGCAGCGTTTTGATTTTGTGAAGCGCTCGATCCAGGCAGAAAAGCTTCAGCAGCGGCTCGATTACGTGCTGGCCAAAGGCCGCGAGGACTACATGGCGAAGGTCGGCCGTTTCGACGATGAGTTGCGGCGGCAGCTGGAGGAAGTCGATCACTATTTCGAGACCGTGCTCAAAGCTGATGAGCCCACAGTGTTGCCGGAGGGAAGTTTTGAGAAGCTGGCCGAAATTGCCGACCGCTATTACCGCGATTTTGATGGTAACGAGAGGCCTCTTCTCATGCCGGACGAAGTTCGCCTGCTCTCGATCCGCAAAGGATCTCTTGACGAGAATGAGCGTCTGCAGATCGAATCGCATGTGGTCCACACGGTGAATTTCCTCCAGCAGATTCCATGGACTTCGGAGATCCGCCACATTCCGGAAATCGCCCGCGGGCATCACGAAAAGCTGAACGGCCAGGGATATCCGTATAAGCTCTCAGCGCCGGAGATTCCCGTTCAGACACGGATGATGACCATTTCCGACATCTTCGACGCGCTCTCCGCGGCCGACCGGCCTTACAAGCATTCGGTCAACCTCGACCATGCGCTGAAGATCCTTCAGCTCGCAGTGGATGACGGCGAGCTTGATGCTTCGCTGTACAAGATTTTCCTCGACGCCAAGGTGTACGAAAAGTGGAAGGTCGAGCCGCACCCGTATTGACAGAACGCCGGCCGTAGCCGGTGGGCGGTGCTGGGCGTCCAAGCCCAGCGCCGGACTGCTCGAGGATCTTGCGCCGTCGATATCGTCGTCTGGTCTGCGCAGCCGCAAAACACGCGGCTGCCCGATGCCTACCGGCGGTTCTGTTGCATCTGGCCAAAACTCGTGCCGTTTATACTGAACTCACAATGTCGAAAGTCTTCAATCGGGTTCTGTTAAAGCTCTCGGGAGAGGCTCTGGCAGCCGGTCAGGGCTTTGGCGTGGATGTGAACCGCGTGCACGAGATCGCGGGCGAGATCGCCGAGGTTCACGAGCTCGGAGTTCAGTTGGCGATTGTTGTGGGGGGCGGAAATTTCTTTCGTGGAGTCGCCGAACAGGCGCGTGACATGGACCGGGTTTCTGCCGACCACATGGGCATGCTCGCTACGATGATCAACTCCCTCGCCCTGCAAGATGCGCTGGAGAAGCGCAGCGTACATACGCGTGTAATGTCGGCGATTGAGATGAATCAGGTAGCTGAGCCGTTCATCCGCCGTCGAGCTATTCGACATCTAGAGAAATACCGGGTCGTGATCTTCGGCGCCGGTACCG
>DATEMI010000209.1:0-4678 GCA_035275665.1 Terriglobales bacterium
ACGATGGGAAAGAGCTCAGGCCCGCGTTGGAGCTGGCGGCGAGCTACGATCGCAAGATCGTGATTGAGCAGGGCGTCGGCGGCAAGAAGAAGGCGCGCGAGATCGAGTGTTCTGTTTTGGGAAATGACGATCCACAGGCCAGCGTTCCCGGCGAGATCGTGCCTGTCAAGGAGTTTTACGACTATGCCGCGAAATATCTCGATGAAGGGTCCGAGTTGGTAATTCCGGCGAAGTTGTCAAAATCGCTGACCAAGCAAATTCAGCAGACGGCGATCGCGGCATTCAAAGCGGTCGATTGTTCTGGCCTCGCACGTGTTGATTTCTTACTGGATCCCATGACTCACAAGCTCTACCTGAACGAGATCAACACCATGCCGGGATTCACGTCCATCAGTATGTATCCCAAGCTGTGGGCCGCCTCAGGATTGGAATATCCGAAGCTCATCGACCGGCTGATCGAGCTCGCGCTGGAGCGCGCTGGGGATAGGTCACGGAATAGCTACAGTCGGTGATTAGGAAACAATACCAGGACCTGCGGCCGCCCTCGGCCGGGTTCCGGCGTCAATCTGCTGGTCGGGGCGATGGGATATATGCGAATCGATATTCGTATCACAATCGAACACCTGCACGAGGGCGCGCGTCGGTCCTTCCGTCTATTCCTCATCCAATTCAGAGGAACACCTGATTACTTTCGGCATGACTCCTCCGTCCCTCTTCTTCTCTGCGGCGGTTTACTCCTGCAAGATGAAGAGGTATGCCTCGTAAACTCCTCCAGCAGCTTTTTCCGGGAATCTGCCGACACGAATTTGGGTGGCCTCGCAAGAGCCCTGAAGGCGACTACTACCAGGTGTGCCTCGTTTGCGGCGACGAATACCAGTACGACTGGCCCACCATGCAGCGACTGGGGAAGCGAGTCAGGAACGGCAACGCACCTGTGCCGGACGACCATATCGTCCGGAAGACGACCTGGTCGCCGCGAGCGCGGCGTTTACACATTGCCCTGCCGGTGAAGTTCCGCAGCCAAAGCGCAACCGAGTTGGTCTCAGGCGTCATCGACAATCTCAGTCAATCCGGCCTCTTCATTCATTCGGATAATGCTCCGGCCAAAGGCGAGCTGCTTGAGATGTTCTTCGAGATGCCGATCGAAATCTCCGGCCAGCAGAATGCCGAGGTTCTTTGCGCAGGTCAGGTCGTGCGCGTAGCTGGTGCGGAAAACGAAGACGGATCGCGCGGATTTGCCGTCAAAGTAATCGACTATCGCTTCTTGAACAACGAGGCGCGTAAGCGTCGGCGGGAGAACAACAGCCAGAGAGGCTTTCCAGCTAGTTAAAACGCAATCTGCGAATTCTCACCCAAAACGCAGAACAGGGAATTTAACAGCGAATTTCGATTTCGCGATTCAAAAATCGTCGAATTCTGCCCGAAATCGGCAAATTGTCCGTCTGACCAGGGAACAAACAGCGATTTTAGGGAATTCCGCTCCATCCACATTGCAACAAAGCGCTTGCTACCATCAGCACGCGCAGCCAAAAAAGTGAACAGGGAACGAGCGGCGAATTGTTGTCACAAGTTGTGACTAGGTACCGGCGCTCTGACTGAATCTCTCGGCCTTCACTTCTGCGGACTGCTGTTCCACGACTCCAGCGCCAGCTTCCAGTCGCCCTGCGGCTGCCGATGGAGAATCAGTGTGATCTTGCCCTTATTCTTGAACGGCTCCGGCTTGTCCGGCAATGAAACCGTCTGGGTATTGATTCCCCACTCGTAAGCCGCATCGCCAGACACCTGAATGCTTTGCCAATCGACATCGCACTGCGTAACCCTGGCTCCTTTTAGTTGATCGTTGAGGCCCAGCAGCCATGTCGAGATCGCGGCCTTCCCGATCATCGGGTCCATCCCCGGAAGCAGATCGACGCCATCGTCAGCCCACATGTCAGCGCCCGCCTTGTGATTCATCGTGCGACAGTTATCGACGAATCTCCGATTGAATTCGTCAATCGCCTTCCTGTCCTGGCTGGCAGGGGAATTCTCGCTCTGGGCGCGAGCGGAGTTGATGAAACAAAACAGGCTGGTAACCACCAGAAAGATAAGGAAAAACAGAGCTAAGTTCTTTCGCATTGCCCTAAGAATGTATCACTCGGGCGGTTTTCAACCCTACCGCTCGGCCCCGGTGCGGGGGACGAAAATCCCGAGTAGCCAGCCTTCCCAGAGAACGATTCCTGCTTCTAATCAGTTGTTCGCTCCTGAATAACTGGAGTTCTGTCTCATGGTCGGTTCTGGTCGACGGTCGAAGTATGTCAGCATCTCGGCAGCTCTGGTGATCGCATTTGTGTGGGCGCAAACGGGCGCCGCACAACAATTGCCAAGCCAGCCGCCCGATCTGGCCACGCTGGTTCGCCGCATCTCCGAAGCGCAGGCGCAGAACCACAGTCGAACACTTCCCTACACCGTCACACGCGATTACAAGGTCTTCGGCGCCAACACCGAACGTCCGCGCACGGAAGTAGTAGCGAAGGTCAACTTCCTGCCGCCAAATATGAAGACCTACGACATTGACCAGAGCACCGGCGGCATGGGAGAAAAGGTGATCCGGCGCATCCTCGATCACGAAGTTGACGCCGCCCGTGATCCCCGCGAGATGATGGTCAATGAGCAAAACTATCGCTTCGACTATGAGGGCGAAGAATCCGTCGACAACGTTCCCTGCTATCGCCTGACCATCGCGCCCAAGCACGACCGCAAAGATCTGCTCAACGCCACCATCTGGGTCGACAAGAACTCATATCGCATCGTGCGCATGGACGGTGAGCCGGCGAAGAGCCCATCGTTTTGGGTGAAGGATGTTCACCTGGTCCTCGACTTCGGCGAAGTCGCAGGCATGTGGATGCAGACCGAGATTCACGCGCTCGCGCACCTGCGCTTCGGCGGAGAGTACAAAATCGTCTCTCAGGATCTCGATTACGACGTGGCACGCTCACTAGCGACGAACACCCACCCAGCTACGCTGCGCCGCCGACATTCATCGGCAATCATCGCCGCGAGCGTGCGATAACGGAACCGGCACCGGTAGGCGGTGGACATGTGTCGGGCGAGAAGCCCAGCACATGGCTTTGAATACCGCTGACTTCTGCTCAGACGCAGAAAAAAGCAGCCACAACACAGGCGTCTACCCATCTCGGCACGCCGGGACGACTCTGTTACTTCGGTCGCACCACAACGATACGTGGGTTGAAGCTCACACTGATGGAGTTCGCGTCGGCGGGCCCGCCGCTCGCGGTCATATCGATGCGATGTACAGCAGGGGACGATCCGCCGACTCCCACATACAACGAGTGCGCATCATGAGTGAGTCCGCCGGAAAACAGTGGTCCGCCGGCCGAGAGCGCAATTGTGCCCGTGGTTCCGTCAGCAAGATGGTAGAACGGAACTCCTGTTGCATTGCTCCCACCGCTATAACCAGTAAGGAAAGCATTTGAATCATCCGACGCAATCGCAATCTGCGTCGCAATACCGACGAACGCTGGAAAGGTGGCCGTCTTGGACGTATTGCTTTCGGCCACGGGGCAGCCCACGTTAGGAAGCGCGGCGATTGTGTACGACAAATCCAGCCACCCGCCTGAACCCGCGCCAATCATGTGAGTCCCGTTGGGCGTGACACCCAGAATGTTCGCAGCTCCCGCAGCACCAGGAATGCTGGAATCGTCGCAGATGGCCAGTCCCAAAATAGAACTCCCACCAAAAAAGGCGACCGACGTCTGCGGCGTAAACACAACGCCATCGCCTTGGAAGGAAAGGGTCTTTAATCCTGTGCTCGGCGAGTACTCGTATACATTAGTGCCGCTTGTGAAATAGGCCTTGCTGTTATCCGACGCGAAGTCCGCGGCGGTTACGTTGGCAATATCGAATTCCTGCGAGCTGTTGGCGGTCGTGTCGAAAACAAATACCTTACCCGCAGAGATGTCAGAGATGACCACCTTGCTGCCGTTGTTCGAGACCTTCAGCACCTTCCCCGTAAGTCCGCTCGCCGTGGCAGTCACCGTGTTCGTACCGGGATCGAAAATCAGCAACCCGGCATCGCTGCCAATGTAAGCCTTGGTCCCGTCGGGGCTGAAGACCATCGAATTGGGAACGCCGCCCAACGTGACGGCGGTTCCTGCCGTATTCGTTCCGCTGTCAATCGGGATCAGCGACTTGTTTGCTGACCCATCAGGATTGTCGCTACCCGTGGCATAAATCGTCGTTGCCGTCGTTCCGGTCACCGTTCCTACAACTGGGTTGCTGTACACCGCCTGTCCTACCCCGGTTCCGTTGAAGTTTACATTCGGTCCTGGAGCCGGGTTGCAAGCTGGAGGAGTGCACGAGACCACTAATGTACTCACGCCGGCTCCTGAGGTCGAAACTGCACCTCCAGAAGCGATCGACGCGGCGGTCGGCACGAAGCTCGAAAACGTAAGCGGGTTGGTGCCGGTAAATATTATTGGTTGTCCGAGGATGTCCGTCACATCTGCGACGAGCGTTTCCGATGTTCCTGAAGCCACGTTGAAGGTCGTATCGCTTGCGCCGGAGAGGTGTAACGAAATCGTCTTTGGAGGACATGCAACGAAGATACCGGGCGTTCCCGTGGTATTCGCGATCGAGGCCACTACAGTTGTCGCCCCTGGTAGCTGCGAAGTCACAACTC
>DATEMI010000210.1:0-12242 GCA_035275665.1 Terriglobales bacterium
AGGCAGAATGCCGAGCACTCCACCTTCCGCGCACGAAGGCACCAGGCCGGGAGGCGGCGGCTCGGGATAGAGGCAGCGATAGCATGGGCCGTCCTTCAAGCCAAAGACGCTCGCCTGGCCCTCGAAGCGGAAGATCGATCCGTAAACGTTCGGCTTACCGCTGAGCACGCAAGCATCGTTTACCAAGTAGCGTGTCGGGAAATTGTCGGTGCCGTCAACGACGATATCGAAGTCCTCGAAGATGCGTAGCGCGTTGTCGCTGCTGAGCCGCGTCTCGTAGCGCACGACGTCCACGTACGGATTGATCGCCTCGATCTTGTCGGAAGCCGAGTCGAGCTTTTTGCGGCCAACATCGGAGGTCGAGTGGATGATCTGCCGCTGCAGATTCGTAAAATCCACCACATCGAAATCGACGAGCCCAAGCGTGCCAATGCCTGCGGCAGCGAGATACATTGCGAGCGGAGAGCCAAGTCCGCCTGTGCCGATACAGAGCACGCGTGCAGCCTTCAGCTTCTGCTGACCTTCGAGTCCCACTTCGGGCATGATGAGATGCCGCGAGTAGCGGAGGATCTCGTCTTTGCTGAGGGCGTTGGATAACAGCGTAGATGTAGCCATAGTGTCCTGCTTTTACTCGGGCTGTCGGGGTTTGGGCTATCAGCTTTCGGCCAGTAAACCTGTTGGCTTTGCACGAAAACGCGTACTGGCCGAGCGCCGATAGCCGACCGCCGCCCAGAGCCTTTTTATTTTCCGCCGGCGATCGACGGAATAATCGATAACTGATCGCCTTCTTTCACGGGAGTCTGTTCTTTGCTCGCGAGATAGCGCACGTCTTCGTCGTTGAGATACACATTTACGAAGGCGCGCAGCTTGCCGTCGTCGGTATATAGATGTCGTTTCAGATCGGGATGCTTCGCGGTTAATTTCGCCAGAGCATCACTCACGGTCGACGCATGCACCTCTACAGCATCCTGTTTCCCGGCATATTGCCGCAATGGTGTGGGAATGAAAATCTTCATATCGTTAGTGTTCACGAGCAAGCCTCATTCGAAAAAGTAGACTCCCAAAAACTTGATTTTCCGACTGCCTCCAGTGGATGCCGATGATGCCCATTTCGTTCACGCACGTCCTTTTAAGGAACTCGTTTCGAATGTGCAATCTCTGTGATGGATTTGCCGGTGGCAACGGCCTCTCTGGCTATCTCCGATGCCGTCTCGTAACCGATTCGAGGGCTGATCCCATCAACTTCGACAACCTCGTCCTCGAAATGTTTGCTCTCCTCCTCTGTGCCAGCGAGGAGAAATGAATTCGTAATCTTTGCCGTTCCCTTTTCGACACTTGTGATTGCGTACGAGCAACCAATCCAGTGGGCCTCGGCGAGATCGGTTTGCGACCAGCGCGCCGGATGGTCTGGATGCGAATGATAAAAACCAACGATCTCCAGTCCGGCTTCGCGTGCCTGTCTTTGAATTCTGACTAGCTCCTGCGGTGCGATGTGATAGCGATTGTGCGGAGAATCAGAGCGCGTGTTGCCGCAACGAACCGTCTCCTCGACCGTGCGCGAGTCGTCGCCCGAGTGGCCCAGCAGAACTCCGCAGCATTCGTGCGGATAGGTTTCCTCGCCGTGCTGGCGGATCGCGTTGTAGTCGTGTTGGTTGATTTTCAACATTGCTTTGCTCTTAAGAGTTGTCATTCCGAACCGCCGTTCTTTGGCGGTGAGGAATTCCTATCGACTCCAAAATGTAAATCTGGCACACGCAAACCTTTTGGGAATGCGTAGGGATTCCTCCGGCCAAAACCGGGCCGTTCGGAATGACAAGCCCAAGATCACTCCTCCCACAATCTGTCACTCAAGTATTTATCCGCCGAGTCGCACAGGATGGTCACAATCACTGCTTCGCCGTTTTCCTCAATCCAGCCGCTCTTTTCTAGGCGCTTCGCCAGTTCCACTGCTCCCACCACGGCCGCACCTGATGAAATGCCCACGAGCAATCCTTCCTCGCGTGCGAGCCGCTTGAGCATCGCATAGGCCGCTTCGGTCGATATTCCATGATCTTCATCGGCCAGCGACGGATCGTAAATCTTGGGAACGATCGCCGTGGCCATGTGCTTCAGACCTTCAAGGCCATGGAAGGGCGAATCAGGCTGCAGAGAGATGCATTTGATATCCGGATTCAGCTCGCGCAGTCGTCTCGCGCAGCCAACGAAGGTCCCGCTGGTTCCCAACGTGGCGACAAAATGCGTTATTCGTCCGTCAGTTTGGTTCCAGATTTCGTTTGCAGTGGAATTGTAGTGCGCGCGCCAGTTGGCGTCGTTGGAGTATTGGTCGGCATAGAAATATTTATCCGGATCGGCAGCGGCAAGCTCCCGCGCTTTGCGGATCGCTCCATCAGAGCCGTCATTCGGATCAGTAAAGACGATCTCCGCGCCATAGGCCTTCAGAATCCGCTTCCGTTCCAGTGAGACGTTGGAAGGCATGCAGAGCTTCACCCGGAATCCCCGCGCAGCGCCAATCATCGCGAAAGCGATTCCCGTGTTGCCGCTGGTAGCATCGAGCAGCGTCTTCCCAGGACGAAGCTGCCCGGTCCGCTGGGCCTCGCGCACGATATTGAACGCCGGACGATCCTTCACCGACCCGCCCGGGTTCACCCACTCGGCCTTGCCCAGAATCTGAACTCCGCGCAGCCCGTCCGCGATTCGCTGCAGGCGCAGGAGCGGAGTATTTCCGACCCGCTCAAGTTGTGTGTTGCCAAGCAGTTGGCGGGCTGTCCTGGTACTGAATTGTGAAGTAATGGCACTCACGTAATTTGCTCTGATCCTCTCTCGTGTGCGAAAGTAGCCGCTTACCGTTGCTAAACGAATTATAGGAATGTGAAGCGGCGGACAACGAACCCGGCTGAATGGACTATCTACAACAACACAACAGCCGGAACCCCGAGCTCCCGTAGCTCGCGGGGTTGAGATGAGCAGGAGCAGGGAGCGATAACGAGATCGATGGCGACCAAAGTTGAATCCGTGACATACGACCAGGCGCTCGCTTGGTTACGAGATCACCAATTCGATGTTCTGGATGCACCTGGCGTTTCAAATCGTGTATTCCTGAAGAAATACGGGGTCTCGGCGGCCATTCAGCGCGACGATGAAGGCGGCGTCCGTCTGTTTGCCAAGCCCGGATACCTCATCGGCGGCGAAATCGCACGCCTCGTGGACAAAGGGTACCAGAAGTTTCTCAAGACCACAAAAACAGAGATTCCGGCCTCAGCCGACCACCTGAAGGCCATCCATAACTTCTCCGAGGAGCTGAAGGAAGCCACGGGCTCGATCAGCCTCTACAACGAGAGCCTGGGAACCGTCAGCGACCGCTACATGTACGACCGAGTGGAAGACCGCGACGAGCCCACCTCAGTACGTCCCGCACGACCGTGGGAGAAGAAGGGCAAGCGCTAGGCGATAGGCTTTACACAGGAATCCGGCCGTTTGGCCGGATTTTGCTTTTTGTCCCCAAGAATTACCCGTCTAGCGGTGTCCACGGCGTCCACTCTGTCCACTACAACTCGGTACCCGCTACTTCGAGCTAGCCACCCAGCCTACCTGTAGCCTATCAATTCACCCAACCCCCACGCCCATCATCCCGCTTATCATCGGGCGGCTTGTAGTTGCCGTATTCGTCGAAATAGACGTTGCGATCGTGCTTGCGCATGTACACCTGGAATTTCTTCGCGGCCCGGCGACGCTTCCAGCGATAGTAAGCGTTGCGTACACCATAGATTCGCTCCGAAAGCCCCAGAGACACTCGTCGACGGGCAAACAGCAGGAACCACAAGTACCCGCCGGCCAGCCCGAGTAGGATCACGCAGAACTGCAGCGCAAAATGTGAAAGCAGCAGGTACGCGGTTTCAAGCGCGGCAATGCCAACCACGATCCACTTCACCGGAATCTGGATCGGAATCGGAAACAGCATGATGGGCGCGTTCCGGTTGAACAGATAGAACACCATCAGGATCGCATCTGCAGCAGCCCCTGAGCCGACGGCCGCACCTTGTGCGATCACGCCCGTCAGCGAGAGCCCATAACCGACCACTCCAGCGAAGATGACGCTCCCAAAGAACAGACCGTAGAAGCGTCCCCAGCCAATCTGGTCTTCGACAGCGCCGCCAATGAAGTAAATGCCCACGAGCGACAGCACGAAATCCAGCGGGTCGCGATACATGAAGGCGTAGGTGACGAACTGCCACAGCCAGCCTTCGTGGATACGCTGCGGCTGCAGCACTCCCAACGCAAAGACCAGGTTGCCGAGATCAGGTGCGAAGGAGAGCAGCAACAGCAGCACGATGTAGATCGCGGTGCTGGCAAGGATGATCTGCCTCACGGCGCCGCGGAAAGGAGGCAGACCCATTTCAAAGGAGCTATAACGAGGCATAGGCTTACATTCCGGAGGAAGACGGCGCCTGACTTCCGCCCGGTATTCCGATTCTACCGCTCGGCGTGGGCACGACAGGCAAACTGATGTGCCCTTTTGCGTCATTTGCACGCAGAGCAAAGATCACGTTGTCTTTTGAGATGGGTAGCGTGATCGAGGTGCTGTTCGCAGGAACGTTCATCGCATGCTGCCAGTATGGCTGGTCGGTATCTCGCCACAACACTTGATAACCGGTCGCCAATCCTCCAGGCGAGGCCTCCCAAGTGAGGGTCGTGTCGTTCGTTAGCCCACGCGTTTCGAGATGCACATTTGCCGGCGGCGCCGGAGCTGACGCCAGAGAAGCAAGAGTTGCTGCATTGGTACGCGCAACATTCGCGACATAACTGAAATCGACATATTTGATCAAATCGCCGTACTCGATTCCATCCTCCACACGGACATTTTGATGCTGATGGTGGAAGTCCTCGCGGTATTCCGTGAACCGCACGGCCGCGAATCCTTCTTCGTTGAAAGAGGTGTGGTCGCCACCACGCAAAAAACGGTCGCGTCGGAAAATCAGCGTCGGCTGAAAATTTGAAAGGTATTCTTTTGAAGCCGTTCGGATATAGCGAGCGAGTTCGCGTGAAGACGAATCGTTCTCCAGTCCAAGATTGCGAAAACGATTCAGATCCTCAGGCTTGAGCGCCGCCGGGATTCCTTCCGAGAATATCCTCACCGTGTCCTTGCGCTGGAGCGTGTCGCCAGGGGTGGTGTTGCCGCCGACAATGTCATTATTCAGCACGCCCTGAATCTCCCAGCCTTGCTCGCGCGCCATCTGCGCGAAGTGTTTGGAGCCATCGAGACCCTGCTCTTCCCCAGCGACGGTCAGAAAAATGAGCGTGGCGGGAAACTTGTATTTGCTCAGTACACGCGCACATTCGAGACTTACAGCCGTTCCGCTGAGGTCGTCATTCGCGCCCGGCGCGGGATCTTTCGTATTGAGAGTATCGGAATTGCGCGAATCGTAATGCCCGGTGACGAGGTAAATGCGCTTCGCGTTCTCTTGATCGGTCCCGCGCAAAATTGCGTAAACATTGGTCAGAGGCGTCGGCGTGGGCACGCGCGGAGCGACCGGCTGCGTGAACGAGTCGGTCTTCACCTCCAGGCATCCACTACAGTCCTTCGAATATCTCTCGAACTCTTCCTGAATCCACTTCGCCGCGGCGGTCACGCCGAACCCTTGCGAGATCATCTCTTGATCGTTCGAGGAAAGCGTGTTTCGATTCTTAAAAGACACCAGCTTCTCGTCGATAATGCGAATGTGCTCAGGAGAAATCTGTTTGAGCGCGGCAACAATCTGCGGATCGAGCTTCGTAGGCTGCGGATTTACTTCAACGACAGCTACTGGCTTGGGAGCTGGCGCGCGTGGTGGGGTTTCCTGAGCAACGCTGGTTAAAGAGCAAAACATCAGAGAGGTGACGAGCGCGAGAGAACGGGATGTTATAAGCAACTTGAGTGCGACTCCTTGCGTCGGGGCAGTTGACTTGACGACGAAAACCAATCGATTCTAAAACTACGACAGCGATAATCACCACCCGGCCCTCAGGAAGGCGGGATAATTTGGGAGTGAAAGCCCGGAGGCAAGCGAAATGGTTCTCTGTCCTGAATGTGACACCGACTTGGACATCGAAGAAGATGACATGGAAGAAGGCGATGTAGTCTCGTGCTCGGAGTGTGGCAGCGACTTTGAAGTCGTGACCATCAATCCTCTCGAGTTGAACAAGGTCGAAGAGGAAGAAGACGACGACGACGACGAAGAAGAAGACGAGGAAGACGAAGACGGTGATTACTGATCGCCGTCCGATCATCCGAACCCTCGCGCTGGTTCTCGCAATCGCGAACGTAGCCGTATGCGTGCGGGCCGACTCCAGGCAGCATGCCCGCGATCCTTACGCGCTGCTGTTCGGCACCGTCTATGGTCCGGATCAGCGACCTGAATACGGCGTGCGCATCAAAATCCGCCGCGTCGACCAGAAAAGACCAAAATGGGAAGTGATGTCCGACCACCAGGGCGAGTTCGCGCAGCGCGTCCCCGCCGGTAAAGCCGACTACATCATCACCGCCGACATAAAGACTCCCAAAGGCCAACCCAAGCCTGAACTCACAATTCACGTCGATAACGACGAGCGCAAGGATTTCGTACTGCACGTGAAGTAGCGCAGCTAGCGGCAGTCACTTAAGCGAAGACATGGACTCAACCCTGCGGATCTCATCGCCACGCGTTCATCTTAGGAGATCATTCTGTCGTACTCCGCGTGCGAACCAATCCACGCCCATAGAATCCCGCCCTCGACTTCGCGGCCCAACGCGCGATATCCAAGTCCAACCCGCACAGACCAATATCTGCCAATTTTCTTAAAGCGAAGTGAAGGATGGCGAGGATTGGACTTCAGCAATTCGAAATTGCCTCGTGCTAGTTGCTGAATATCAGATGGCAGCTTTTCGAACAGTAGCCAAAATTCAGGACTCGCAAGGTGCCTCAAATCTCGCGACTCTTGCCGGCACGATGATCAGCCAGAGACTTCTCAAAGAGCTTGTCCAATTTTCCGGACGCAGCATCGTGCTCAAGCTCTTTGTCCCACTGTTCAGCGTCCAGTTCCAGAAACCACTCGCGGAGCTGGGCAAGCTCTCCCTGCGACAACTTCTTGATCTCTTCTTCGATAAGCTGAACCTTGGTCATAGCGGTTAGATCATTCTACCTACAAATCGGGGCAATATCCTTATCAAGGGCGGGCGGTTCGAACCCTGCATTTCCGGTTTGTGCGGCGCAAATTAAGCCCACATGCTTTATGGTCTCCAACACTCGGTGCCGCTCGCGTCATTAAGTGATCGCAAAACAGCTTCATTCATAGCGAAGTATCTCTACCGGATCGACGGACAGGGCGCGCCGAGTCGGCACACACGCGGCCAGGGCTGCTGCGAATATGACAACTGCGATAGCGAGCAGATAAGCCTGACCATCGAAGCCCTTGATCGGGTGTACCTTGAGCTGAAAGGCAACAAACCGTGAAAACAGAACGGCAATCACCGTTCCGGTAGCGACCCCGAGCAGTACCAGTTTGGCACTTTGCTTCAGCACTAACGACGCAACCGAGCCGGAACTGGCGCCGAGCGCAAGACGAATGCCGATCTCCTTGCTGCGCTGGGCTACGAGGTAAGAAAGCACTCCGTACACCCCTGATATCGAAAGCCAGAGCGCCAATCCTGCCAGCATTCCTGCCACCCAGCCGGCTGCGCGGAATGGATATACCGGCACCGACCACATATCCTGCAATCGGGCGATCTGGACGACCGCTCCGGGGATCGTTCTTGCGAGATCCGAATCGAGCATTTGCAGTGCGAGAAGATCATCGCCTTGCACTTTCACCAGAATGTACTTGTTTGATCCCGCAGCAGAAGCAGATTCCAGTCCATGAAGAGCAAACGCGTCCCGAATCGGGAAATAAAGCATGGTCATCTCTTTTGCGCCATCAAGTGGCCCGGTCATGATGTCGCCCACCACTCCCATAACTCTGGCTTTGTCGTACTGCCGCATCGTCGGATTATTTGCATCGGGAGCAATTTTGACTATTTGGCCAATTGGATCTCGATTGGGCCAGAGCCTCGTTGCCGTGGAGCTGCTCACGAGCACAACTGGCGACTGTGCATTCGCCTCTTCCGGCGTAAACGTTCGCCCTCGGAGGATCGGAATATCGAGAACAGAAAAGAAATCGGGTGAGACCAGGTTGCAACGAGCCGCCTGAGATTTGCCATTGGCGGTCAGAGCCGTGATCGCGTTATGGGGAGGTCCATTCAGAGGAGAGGACTGCGCTGCAACGATCGTTTCCACCAGCGGATTCGTTCGTAGGTAAGACAGTAGCTCTGAGACGTGTTTTTCCGAGTAAAGAATCGAGAGGATTCCATGGGGGTTCAAGCCGGTTTCCATTTGCGATATCTCGCGAGCAGAACGCAGCAGCATCATGGAAGAACTCAGCAGCACTACACAGGCGGTAACCTGCGCTACGACCAGTAGATTACGGAGTCTGGCAGGACGATGGTCAGTCGTGAATTCTCCTCTGCAGGCTTGTAGGACATTTGTCCGCGTCACCTGGAGTGCGGGCGCGAGTCCAAATACGATCGCCACCGCTACCCCCGCAGAGACCATGAATGCAAGTACGCGCACGTCAGCATGCAGCGGAATGATCCGGATGTACTGCGCGAAGTATGGCGGCATGCTTCCGAACAATAGTCGTTGGCCGTATTGCAAAGAGACCTGGGCGACAAAAAATCCCAAAATGGAAGCGGGAACCGCGAGCACAACGCTTTCTGTCAGTAGTTGACGAATCAGCCTCGATCGGCTCGCCCCCAACGAGAGTCGCGTACCGATCTCACGCTGCCGCGCCATCGCCCGCGCCAGCATCAAGTTGGCGACATTCGCACACGCAATGAGCAACACGAGCGCAAATGCAATGATAATTGGCGAAAAAATCGCAATCACTTCCGGCGAGAGCGATATTGCTGTCCCTGCGGGCGCAAGGGTCGGCGACCCTGCAGAGTCGTTTACTGCGGGGTCGGTTGTAATGCGCTGCACTAATGGCTTAAGAGCCGCCTCTGCCGCACGCTTGTCGATGTTCGGAGCAATCCTGCCGATGATCGAGATTGTTGGTGCGCGGTCATCGATCATGCCCGGGCCATCCTGCATTTGATTCGTCATCGTCATCGGAGTCCAAAAATCGAATGGAAGTCTCTCAAGTCCAGTGAAACCGGGCGGGGTGACTCCGACCACCTCCATTGGGTAACCACGCAAAGAAATTTTCCTGCCGACTATGTCAGCATCTCCGCCGAATTGATGCTGCCATGCTTGGTAGCTGAGTACTACGACAGGCGCAGAGCCGGGCGCAGCGCAGTCTGCCTTGACCAGAGTTCTTCCACGAACAACGCCTACTCCGAGCACATCGAAGAAGTTGCAACTGACCAATCCACCAAGCATTGGCCGCGCCAGCAGCAGGCGCATGGCAGCCATATCAGTGAATGAGCTCTGGTTGTTGTCGCCGCGAAGCTCTGCAAATTGATTCCAGCTAAAAAGGTGCTCGTACCCTTTGCGGTCGCTCCAGTGCAAGCGGTAAAGGCTACTCGGGTCCCGAATCGGGAGAGGACGAAGTACGTACGCATCGAAAATCGTGAAGATGGCAGTGTTAACGCCAAGCCCAATCGCGATGATCGCGATCACGGTTGTGGCAAACATGGGGCCGCGCCGCATTCCGCGAAGCGCATAGCGAATATCTGCGAACAGCGTTTCGATGAAGTTGATGCCTCTCGCCTCTCGACACTCTTCCGCTGTTCGGTCGACGCTGCCGAAGTCCAGCCGTGCCTGGCGGCTGGCTTCGCTCGGATTGACATCGCGAGCTCGATTCTTTGCCGCCTGCATCTCCAGATGGAATTGCAGTTCCTCGTTAAGTTCTTCGTCCATCTGACCACGAAAGAGCAGAGCGCGTAAACGAAGGAAAGCGTCGGACCATCGCATAGCAACCTCACTCGTGTCGCAGCGCAATCATCGGTTCCACACATGTGGCGCGTCGTGCCGGTAGATAACAAGCGAGCAGAGCGACTGCTGCGAGCAGACTTCCAAGTCCGATAAAGCTGGCAGGATCGAACCAGCTTGCGCCGTACAAAACATCAACGCTGCCGGGGAAGATCAGGATTGCGCGCAGCAGTCCCGAGACTCCGAGCGCTCCCAATACTCCAGCCATTACGCCAAATGCTACCGGCCGCATCCCCTGACGAAGCATCAGCGCCAGAACGTCGGACCTGGTGGCTCCAAGAGCCATGTGGATGCCAACTTCTCTTTCTCGCTGGCTCACGAGAAACGCCATCACGCCGTAGACACCGATCGACGCCAGCAGAAGCGCGACGACAGCCAGAAACATCGCCGAGAGGGTAAAAGTCTTGGCCATCACAATCTGCGACTGCACCGCGTCGTCCTGCAGACTGACCATTGAAAATCCGGGACGAAGCTGGCCGTCGGTCTGTTCCAATGTGGTCCGAATCGCCGCGATTGCTTTGCGCTTATCGCCCGAAATTCGGACTAGCGCGAAGTAATCGCTAAGGCGCGCAGAATCTATAGGTAAGTAGACAAAGGCGGGATCCAGCCTGGAAATGTTGGTACTGCGCACGTCACCGACAACGCCGATAACCTCGAGCGTTAACCAGTCGTGACGGCCAATTTGCAGCTTGATTTTCTTTCCCAATGGATCATCGCTCTGCCATGCCTCACGAGCCAGGGCCGTGCTCACGATTGCGACGGCACTTCCCTGCCGCTCTTCGCCGCGCGTAAAGCCCCGTCCACGAACAAAGGGAATCCCAAGTGTGCTGAAGAAAGACGGAGAGACATGCCTCGCGCACGTGAACGCGTTCGTCGGATTGTTCTTCTTGTCCAGAATTGTGACCTGTGTAGTCCATGTGCTCTGTAGAGGAACGTAATCGGTCAGGGCAACGTTTTCGACTTCGGGCAGGAGCACAAGGCGGTCGAGAGCCTGTTCACGCTGGGACTGGTTCTTTGCGGGATCGTTGTTGTACGACAGCGGCACTGGATAAAGCCTGCGCACTTCAAATCCGGGATCGACGGTCGTTGAGCGAATCAGACCGTGCGTCAACAGACCGGCAACGATCAGGAACAGTGTCGAGATCGCGATTTGCCCGCCCACCAGCAATCCGCGCATGTGCGAACGATCGAGACGCTGTCCCAGGGGAGTACCGGAATCCTTCAAGGAGTTCGTAAGATCAGGACGCGTGCTGCGCAATGCCGGCGAGAGTCCGAAGAAAATGCCGGTACAAAATGAGATCAGCAGCGTATAAGCGAAGACGCGGGCGTCAGGCGGTATCTGCTTCACAAACGCAGAATGCACTCCCGCAAATTGCTCTACCGCGAGCCACAGCAGTCGTGATCCCCAGAGCGAGAAAAGAATGGCGATAGCTCCGCCCAGGACCGCAAGCAGTACGCTCTCGGTCAGAAGTTGCCGTACCAGGCGCTCTCGGCTGGCGCCCAGAGCAAGGCGCACGGCGATTTCGTTTTGCCGCCCGCTGGCTTTGGCCAGCAGCATGTTCGCCAGATTCGCGCACGCGACCACCAGCACGAGTCCGACGATGGACATCAGCAGCACGACAATTGCTTTGAAGCGAATGTCTTCAGTATTACCGAAGAATGTCGCGGTCTGAACGGTGATAGCGGTGGTCTTGCGCGTTGCAGCTTCGCGTGCGGGCAGAGCTGCTTCCTCCGATACCGGATGATCGTGCGCGAAGCGTTGTTCCAAAACGGAAATATCTGCCTGCGCCTCTCGCATGGAGACCCCGGGCGCGAGATAGCCCAGTACCTGAATCCTGTAATCGAGCGGATGATTCAGCCAATCCTGACCCGGCACCATTTGCGCTTGCATTGAGAGCGGCGTCCATAAATCGACCAGGACCGGCGGATTTCCTGTTCCCACAAAGGCGCGAGGAGTCACTCCGATCACGGTGAAGGCCGTGTCGTTGATCTTGATGAGCTTTCCCACGATCGTGGGGTCGCCGCTGAAGCGGCTTTGCCAGTAGGAATAGCTCAGAACGATCAGAGGATCGGCTCCCGGAGTGTTACCTTCATCCTGACCGAAGACGCGTCCTAAAATGGGCACCACTCCCAAATCAGAGAAGTAATTCGCCGAGACCATTTGCGCAACTGCCTGCTCCGGCGGTCCCATGACTGCCTTGCTAACGCGAGCTGTGGCGGCGTCGAGCGGCAGTGACGCAGCGATGTGCCGCGGGAATGTAGCCT
>DATEMI010000211.1:0-7767 GCA_035275665.1 Terriglobales bacterium
GTCCACGGGCATGAGCATCGTGTGGTAAACCGATGAGTAAAATAGCTGCCTCTGCTCGGGAGAGACGCCTTTTATCTCGATTGTGCTCAGAGCGGCATTCCATGCCGACTCCGCCGCAGCTCGGGTTTTCTCGAAGTCGAACCCTGAAATCTCTTGCGTGGCATTGAGTTTAGCTTGCTCGACGCTGATGAAGGAGATACCGACCTTCAGCTCCACCTGCTGTCCCGCTTTGGTACGGAACTGTAGCCACGCTCCGGCTTTACCGCCATTTTCCGCATTCTGCTCACGCGCGGAACTGAGATTCCCATCCCGCCAGGTTCCCGACGCGGTCGCAGGCGTATTCGTGACTCCATAGAAAAAAACCGTGTAGGGCCGCGTTTGCTGATTCCATCCACCTATCACGGTGCTAGATCCACTTACTTCGGTCGATGAAAGAACCCTGACGGATGAAGCTGTAAGACGCTGATCCTCGTGCTGCCTCGCTCCGCCGCTGAGGCAGTGGCCGGCGTCGAACAGAATGTTCGCTTTAGACGCTTCGGGATAGGTAAATCGATAGAGGGCGGTCCGCCGCGAAGCCGTGATCTCTACTTTTGTCGAGTAACGCGCAAGGCCCACGCTGTAAAAGCCGGCGGCGGCGCTTTCGTTCTGTCGTGGCGAGCTGAAATCAGCGGGCTGCACCTCGCCAGTGGTTGGCTGGATCAAGATATTTCCGTATTTCGCGCCTCCACCGGTACCGCTTACGTGCGTCTGGCTGAAGCCATTGATGTTGCCATCCTCGAGCCAGCCGGCGTTTCCCGTATTGGGACCCATGTCGGGGCCAGGCTTGATCATGCCGAACGGCAGGCTTGGCCCGGGAAAAACGTTTCCGCCTCCCTCGGTTCCCATAAAAGGATCGATGTACTTTGCCGATTGGGCGTTACTGTACGTAGATGCGATCAACATGAACAGCAGCGACGCTGTCCATAAACGGAATATCTGCATGAGTTCTCTCTTGTAAATCTTGCTGATTGAACGTTCCCGAAATGGCGTCTCCGGAGTTTTCCGATGGAAGTCCCGACTTGACAGGGTGCGCAAAATGCCAAAACAGAACCAGCGGCGGTAGCCGGGGGGTCGGAGATCGCCGAATGGCGAACTCCGAGTTCAAAGATGCTACTTTAAACGTGCGGAAACGCAGCCGCAACACACGCGGGCCCCACCGCTTAACACCCCAGCAACCGCAAAACCGGCGCTTGCCCGGACCCGCCTACCGGCGCCGGTTGTGTCACCCCGACGGGGCCCCCCATTTTTCCGCGGCCTCTAAAGTCGGGGCATTCCACCATGACCCAGCCGTGCCCGTGAATGACAGCAACATGGGTTTTGCTGATTTCTTGCAGACGAAACGCTATTACGCCGAAGCAGCCTTAGGTAGGCCTTCCACTTCCAGAACCGGACGAACTTCCACCGTGCCCCACCTACCTGCAGGAATTTGTCCGGCAATCTTGGTCGCTTCATCGATGCTGGCGGCTTCGATCAGGAAAAATCCTCCGAGCTGCTCGTGCGTCTCGGCGAATGGACCATCCGTGACCATGGTTTTCCCATTCTTGACCCGCACGCTCTTGGCAGACGAAGTCGGATAAAGGGGCGCCGCCGAAACATACTGGCGCTTCGTATGGAGCTGTCTGGCGAATCCGGCTGAATCGTTGTAGCACTGCTCGCGTTGAGTCTCGCTGAGCGCGTTTTCGTCGAGATAAATGAGCAACATGTATTGCATGGATGCTAGTTTAATTGCCGGAAGCGCACAGATAAAGCGAGCTCAAGCTCCTGCGGAAATTGCGGTCTCCTGCCCGCCAAGCCACTAGTCCAGCGTTCTCACATCCTCAGGCAGTATCAACATCATCTGGCATTGGTGCTTGGCTTCATCGCAGGTGAGCACTCCACGCCGGATCAATTTGATGGGCGTGTCATCCGGGAATTCCACTGGGAACGATGCTGCCTGCAACTGAGTTGTATAGCTGCGTAGAGCCTCGTCTCCGCGAACAAATTTCACCTGCTCCGGTTTGATTGGATGATCATCCGAAGCTCCGGGGGCTTCGAAGGTGAGAAAGAATTCTGCCTTTGCATTCTTACCCGACCACGGCAAACGCGCACTGCGTAGTGCCTGCAGCTCCTGGCGCGCGCGCTCCACTTCGGCAGCACTCCGTTTCGAATCGGGAACGAGGGATTTCAGATGTTGTTCCGCATCGGGAATCTTGTGATTCGCGGTTGCGGCCATGGCGTAGAAGTGGATCGCGTCCTGCTTGCGTCCCATCTTTTCGTAGAGCTGTCCGAGATGGTCACCGATCTCGGAATGCTCGTCGAGCAGCCATGCAGCTTCAATGTAGCGTCTGGCTTTGTCGAGCTGATTATTCTGGAAGTACACCCACCCGAGCGTGTCCCAATAGCTGCCGATACTCATGGTGAGCCCGACATCGTTCAAAGTGAGGTGATCGACATTAACATTGCGCAGTCCAGCCTCAGTCGCTGACGTAGCTGACTCCGCGTACGTGAGCGCCTTGTCAAGATGAGTTTTGTGCGTAGAGAGTTCGTAGGCGACGTTGTTCCAGATACCGGGAGACGGAGCCAGCTCGACGGCTTTGTCGAAGGCGGCCAGCGCCTTCTCCGGTTGATTCACGTTCAGATAGGCGCGGCCAAGATTCGCTTCCAGACCAGGATTCTGCGGAGTAATCTGCACCGCGCGTTCGAGTTCCGAAACGGCATCGGTGTATTTCTTCTGCTCGAGATAGAGAGAACCCAGGTTTCCATCGGCGAATTGATCCAGCGGATTTACATCAAGCTGCTTCTTGTAGGCGGTTATGGCGTCATCGTATTTCTCCTGCGCCTGATATGCCATGCCCAGATTGTTGTAAGCAAACTCGTCGAAGGGGTTGATCTCAATCTGCTTCTGAAAGGCCGCGATGGAGTCGTCGTAGCGTGCAAGAGCAAGATACGCACGCCCGAGGTTGTTCCAGGCATCTTTGTGCTTGGGTTCGAGTTCCACCACTTTCTTCAAAAGCTCGGAGGCAGCGCGAAAGTTCTGGTTCTTGAGCGCGGCGATGCCGGCATCGTTCAGATCGTCTGCCGACATTCCTGCAGGAATATTCGAGGCCGAAGTTGCCGAGAGGCTCTCGACGAACATGCTCTGTGCACTGTCGGCAGCGACTGCGCGCACAAAAGCGCGCAAATCAGTCCCACGGCTCGCCGCAATTTCGCGCATGCCGAGCGAGAGATCTTTGGTGACGGTGAGCGTGTGTCCATCGAGCTTGTAATCGGCTGAATAGGTGGCATAGTCGCGTTTGACGCTGATCGGCACCGGGGGACGATAGTTGTAGCCGTCTGGCAGTTCGACCTTTACGGTCTCATGCGTTTGCAGCGGGGCTGCTGGAAATTCGAAGGGTTTGGTGCGGTCCTCGTCGTCATCTTCATCGAGATTGGCCCAGCTCATGTCGAGTCGAGGCAGCGGGATCGCGAGCTGCGAGGTCTTCGTCGTCCAGTCCAGAAAGTTGGACTGCGTCAAGTTGTAGCTGAACTCGAGCGGATGATGCGTTTCAGACGGATCACTAACTTTCACGTCGTCGACGTCGCCCGCGAGTCCTTGATACATGTCCAGGTACTCAATGACTTTCTTCCACTGCGGCTGCGGCGTTCCGCGGAAGGCCATGCGGAAAGCAAGCTCGGCGTCGCCACGGACGCTGTATTCGTACTTGGCTTCAAGTTTCCCCACCTGGCTGATCTTGCCGGTGACTTTTACCGACTGGTAATTTGCCGTGGGCAGATCAGCGGCAGTGGTCACAATTTCTGCTTTGCCGTTTGGCGGGATGAGCAAAGCTTTCTTATTGCGGATGCTGGCAACCAGCATGCGGAATGGCGCGACTTCAGTGGTGGAGTCGAGCCAGAGTCCCTGCAGATTTCCGGCCCGGTCTGGTCCGGATTTGAGCGGCACGAACGTGATTACGTGATCGAACTGCGCCGGAGACGGCACGCTCTCGTCGAGCTTGCGCGCGTGATGAATCAGCACCGGGTAAGCGTCGAGTCCCGCAGCCTTGATCAGCGACGCGAGAAGCGTGTGCTTGTCTTTGCAATCGCCATAGCGGTTATTGAGCACATCTACAGCCGAATGCGGCTGAAACCGTCCGACGCCGAAAGAAATTCCAACGTACCGATAACGGGGCGCGACGAAGTCGTAGAGGTCTTCGACTCTTTCAATGTCGGTCTTGGCCGATCCAGTTAGCTCTGCCGCGCGTGCGCGAATCGTCTGATCGGGTTTAACTCGATCGTGTTCCAGGCTTGAATACCAGCGGCCAACCTCGTCCCACGACTGGAAGGTGCTGAGCTGAACGTCAGGAATCTGGTCTTCCTCGTCGTCCGCCGTTTTCTTCTTCTTTTTCTTTTTAGACGAGGTGGAATCGTCGTCATCCAGTTTCAGCACGGCATTCTTCCAGAGATAGGTCGTGCGGCCATTCGCGGTCGCGACCTCCGGCTGTACGCTCTTGCTGCGCATCTTCAGCGCGCGGCCCGCGGGAACATCGACCTGCAACTGCTCGTCAAGAACGATGACCTTGGAGATGAATTGCTGCTCCCACCAGAATTGGCCGGGTGCAAGGGGCTCAAATTCATTCACCTTGACGTCATATTCGAGAACGTCCCCCGGAGCGAGCCCGGGGACGACGATGTCTTTTTGGTGGAGATCGCTATAAACCGGCGCCTCGCGCGCGACCGGCGCCGTGAGATCTTGTACCGAATCAGCACCAGCGTTGGTGACCGCGCCGTTCGGCTTCGTGACTTTTACCGAAGTGATTTCGATCTTGTCATTGGCGGCGTTGTAGGGAAAATGCAGTTGACCAAAAGCCTGCACTCCGGCCTGCGTCTGGATGCGAATCCGCGTGGTCTGTTCGCGCTCCGAAGTGCCGTCGTTCTGGAAGCGAATCTTCGTTACGTACTTTTCGATAACGAACGCCTGCTGGGAATAGTCAGCCGCTTTCTCGGCGGCCGCTGGCGGTGTAAGAGGAGTCTGCGCTTTCTCCTGCTGTGGAGCGGTGGATTCGTGAGCCTTGCTCCCGGAATCGGGCTTCCCCGGTATTTGCTGAGCGATAAGAGAGGCGGCAACGAGAAGAAAGATGAGACCCGCGCTTCGACGCATAGTAAGAGTTCTACTCTGAACTGAAGACACGGGCAATCGGGCATATGGTCTAGGGGATGTACCTAAGTGCCTGCGTCTTTCGAGAGTTGAACGGTCTCGCAACTATGCCTTGCGCGTCTTTCATCCTAAGAACATCTAAAAGAGTCGAGGACGAGCTGAGCACAAATAGTCACGTTGCCGATTCATCCGCTGCTCACAAATTTCCGCACTGAAGGTCTATGTTGGGGAGCCACATCAGTACCGAGCTGAGCAGCCGGAGTTGGGCTACTATGTTTGAGAGCCGCCGGGCGATTTTCTGATCGCCTCTGTAAGGTGCTCAATGATTAGTTTTGCAAGAGCGAACGAGGTTGGAACCGGGTTGCCGCGACGGGCACTCGTGGTTTCATTTGTGCTGCATGGACTCCTCGTTTGCTATCTCTGCTGGCAGCCTGAACCGCCGCTGATCAACCGCAACATGGTTCTGGCCGGCGAAAATGGCAGCTCCATCGGCCTGGTCTATCTGCCGACTGACCCTTCACTGCGCATTCCGGTAAATGAAGAATCTCGCAGGTTGAAGTACAACGTTCCGACACACAGGCGGTTAGTAAAGACTCGACATACCTCACCGCATCAGACCGACGAGCATCCGACAGAAGCCAAGGTGCAGGCTCCCGCAATGGGCTCGCTCGATGGTGACTCCGATATTGGGCCGGTTTCAGGAACCGGAGCTTTTCCGGCGCTTCCCGTAAAGTTTCCCGATCCCCATGTGAACGCCGATGAGCTTCCTAACGGCGTCGCCGGCGATGTGGTGGTTGAAGTCACAATCGACGTTGCCGGCAATATCGTGAAGAAGAAGGTGCTGGTGTCCATCGGATACGGGATCGATGAGAAAGTGCTATCGGTGCTTGAACAATGGCACTTCCGTCCGGCTACGATCAATGGTATGCCTGTGGCTTCGCGCCAGGATGTCCACTTCCATTTTCCCAGTTAGGGAATTCTGCTCACCAGGTTTCTACCAGAATATCGTCTTCCACGAGGATGTCTTCCAGCTTTCCTGCGTCGGCGAAAGACACACGCAAGCTCTCCAGAAGATCGCGCAGCTCGGAGAGACTGGTGGGCGACATCACGGTAAATCGAAATCCCATACCTACGGCGGGATCGAATGTCCGAACTTCAGCATGAGTTTCAAATCGGAAATCGTTGGAAGTGATTCGCGCGCGCACCAGAGTGCCTTTCGGCAGCGGACTCAACGTTTTCACGTAAACACCCGATGCTGAGATGTCCATAATTTCGGTCCAGAACGGATACTCCAGAGCCCCGAATATCTCTGCACTGCCGGAGCAGGCATGGCGCGGAAAGCGGCGGCGATCCTTAGGCGTGGGCTCAACCCAGAACTTGTCCTTCTGCCTTTGTGGAAGACTGATGCCCCACAGCGGTTTTGAGAGCTCCAGAGCCTTGAGTCCGCATTGACCGCGGCGTGTTCCCGATCCAATCCATTTCACGCTGAAGCGAGCGCGAACCCCGAAGCGATGCAAAAATACAGTCTGGCCGGGACTCAGCCGGACATTCACTCCGGCAAGGCGTGCCGACTCGAGAGTGACATCCAAGGTGTGAGTTATGAGCGAAAACGGCTTGGCATGAACATCGAGGCCAGTCATTTTCACGGGCAAAACGGCCCTGGTGCGCAGCTCTTTCCTTTTTGACACCTTCGCGACCTTTCGCCTGCGGGACCCCTCCCCGCGATTCTAAGGTCCAAAGGCACAGGTTCTTCGATACTAGATTGAGGCTACGACTCCGAAGTAACTGACGGTAACCATCAGCGACGCTCGCGCCTGCGGCACTCGCAATCAGAGCCGCAAGTAAAATCACCACGCGGTGAATCTACGCCGGCGATTTGCACATGCTGAGGTCCAAGGCGAAAGGCCGGAGGGTTTCTCGATCACGCTTGTATCTTCCCGGCTCTTTATCGTAAAGCGGTACAATTAGCTGCCCCCAAGGACTGGCCTGCGCGTCTAAGTGTGGAGTGGCCTGTTTTGGGTGGCCAGAACCCATGCCAAATCCTCACGACCCAAGCCGACCCAAGTCCCGTGAATCCAGCGACTTAGAGGATGAACGCCGGGCGCAACTTTCCCCCCAGGAAGGGGTTCATAAGGGTGTGGGTACGATAGCTCTCAATCCGGAGATGTATCCAGGCCTTGCTAAGGGTGCGGGGAAGAACGGAAGCCCGTCGGAGGTGATGGGTCGTTCGGCCGCTAAGTCATTGAGCGACATGAGCGATGCCGAAGTCATGTTGCTCGCCGGAGCGGGCGACGATACGGCGTTTGATTATCTGGTGGAAAAATTCCGGCGTCCGATGGTGAGCTTCATGTATCGCATGGCTCACAATCAGGCGATCGCCGAGGAGCTGGCGCAGGAGGTTTTCCTGCGCGTCTACCGGTCGCGGAGTTCGTACCAGGCTGAAGCAAAATTCAGCACGTGGTTGTATCGTATTGCCACAAATTTGGCGGTAAACCATGCGCGCGATACGCGCTCGGAGCGCATGGCGCAGACGGTGAATCTCGATGAACCAGATCCCGAAACGGGAACTACGCCGGACGTTGCCGACGCGACGCCGACTGTCGAAGCTGACATTC
>DATEMI010000212.1:0-2489 GCA_035275665.1 Terriglobales bacterium
AAGAGAGCAACATCGAACAAATTAATCTTGCTGTGGAAGCTGCGCACAGCGCGTTCCCGTCGTATCGCAAGCTACTCGGCGCTGAAAGGTCAGCATTCCTCGAGAAAATAGCGCTCGAAATCGAGAATCTGGGAGACGACCTGCTGCGCATATGCAGCGGTGAAACGGCCTTGCCGATCGCCCGGCTCGCGGCGGAGGGGAGACGCACCATTAACCAGATCCGGATGTTTGCTGAACTGGTCAAGAATGGTGCATGGCGCGACGCGCGAATCGACCGAGCGATCAATGACCGCAAGCCTCTGCCAAGGCCGGACCTACGCCGGATTCTCGTCCCGATCGGACCCTGTGGTGTATGGGCTGCAAGTAACTTCCCTCTCGCGTTTTCTGTCGCAGGTGGAGACTCGATTTCGGCTCTGGCCGCGGGCAATCCGATCGTCGTCAAAGCACATCCTGCTCATCCTGTGACGTCAGACATGGTTGCCAGGGCTATTATCAGAGCGATTCGCGCATGCCGGCTGTCGGATGGAGTGTTCTCTATGATCCAAGGACGGACTCCAAAGACGAGCCTCGCCCTGGTGCAGCATGCGCTGCTCAGAGCTGCTGCATTCACCGGATCTTTCAAAGCGGGCCGCGCTCTCTACAACGCCGCCACTGAGCGTGAAACGCCGATCCCCCTCTTCGCAGAAATGGGAAGCGTCAATCCGGTCTTTGTCCTTCCGGAGGCTCTCGAACAGCGGAGCGAAGCGATCGCTCAAGGGCTCACGAACTCTGTGAATATGGACGTTGGACAGTTCTGCACTTCTCCTGGGCTAATCGTAGGTTTGGAAAGTAAGTCTCTAGATCGTTTTTCGGACCAGATGCGGACGTGCTTTGCTCAGGTTCCTCCGGGCCGAATGCTTTACAGCGGCATTCGGGCTTCATTTGAAGTGGCTGTCGAGAGGTTGCGGCGCATACCAGAGATGCAAACCACATCTGGCGTGCCCGCTCCGCCAGATGGTTGCGAGGCCACACCGGCTCTCTTCGAATCGACGGCGGAAGTCGCACTAGCCCGGGACGAACTTTTCGATGAAGTGTTTGGACCCTCTTCAATTCTCATTCGATGTCGATCGACCGTTGAGATGGAAAACATAGCGCGGCGAGTACAAGGCAGTCTCACCGCGACCTTGCATGGCACAACCGAGGATTTCAAGGCCCATCGGAACTTGGTCTTCATTTTGGAAACTCGGGTTGGTCGAATGATTTTGAATGGCTATCCGACCGGTGTGGAGGTTTGTGCGTCCATGCAGCACGGCGGTCCTTATCCGGCCACAACCGACTCTCGCTTCACGTCAGTTGGTACGGCCGCGATTCAGCGATTTGCTCGTCCATTGTGCTATCAGGATTTCCCGCAGGATATGTTGCCGGCAGAATTGCTCGATGAAAACCCTCTTCGGATTCTCAGGACCGTAGACGGCGTATTCAGCCGTGAGGCTTTATAGAGTCCGAACAATGCTAGCGCCGGTTGTGTCATGGCAGAGAATTACGGACACGCCATTTTCACAAGTGGTGTCCTTCGGTGCCGCACGTGAGAAGAAAAGTCTGCCGACACGATGCGAAGCTGGAGTCTGGCTCAACTCTCGGGAAATTTCAGTTCCTTCGAAGCCAAATACGCAGCCAGGGTACTGTCGTTGGGAGGATACGTTCCCTGCAGTCGTGCGCCCCCTTGGATCTTATGCAAGATGAACTGCTCCATGTGTTCCTGCTCGAAGGCGTCCACGGCTATCTCTTCCGCGATGTCTTGTGGAATCACGACCACACCATCGACGTCTCCCACAATGATGTCACCGGGATATACGGGAACTCCTCCGCAGCCGATAGGCACGTTCAGATCGATCGAGTGATGCTTGATGATGTTGGTAGGTGCGCTGGCTCCGGCACAGAAAACAGGAAACTCAAGTTGCCCAATTGCTGCGCTATCGCGAACCGGTCCATCGGAGACCATGCCTGCGGCACCGCGAACTTTCAACCTTGCCGTCAAAATGGACCCGCATGAGGCAGCCGTTTTGTCACCACGACAATCCTGCACCAGAACATACCCAGGAGGAACGGACTCAATTGCCTTGCGCTGCGGATTTTCCGGATCGAGAAATATATCTAGAACATCGAGATCCTCACGTGCGGGAATGTTCCGTAGCGTGTACGCTGGGCCAACCATATTGTCACCATTGGGTTTTCCCAGTGGGGCAACGCCCTGCATGAATAAGTTCCGAAAGCCGCGCCGAAATAGTTGGGTCGTGAGCGTGGCTGTGCTAACGCTTTTGAGTATTTTTAGCTTCTCAGGATTGAGTTCACTCGTATTGGATACTTTTGATTGCATGCCCTCTCCAACCCAACAGCATTACTTCAGCTAGTCTTCACGCGGTTCGACACTATCACCCAAAGCCCGATGCCTGGCATTATCGATATGCTCTCGCATGGCGAGCCGCGCGAGTTCGCCGTCGGAAGCGAAG
>DATEMI010000213.1:0-6603 GCA_035275665.1 Terriglobales bacterium
TCCAGGCTGCGGGTTGGTTCCCGGCACTCGTGGGGCAGTGGCAGGCAATGGAAGGACTTGCCCGCTGTCCCGCACCAGAGTCACGGCTGCATCCGCCACTTGTTGCGCAAAATCGATGCTCTCCGGGCGGCTGACGATGTACGGAATCTGCTCCATGTCCACGAGCCGAGCTTTATACAGGCCGAGCGAAGCCTTGGCGCGAAGAATCTTCAGCACCGAAGCATCGATCTGCTGCTGGGAGATCTCCTTACTGCGGACTGCCTGGACGAGACCGTTGAAAGCGTCATCCAGATCGGAAGGCAGCAGCACCATGTCGTTGCCCGCCTTCACCGCATCGACCGCAGCGCGACCGGAAGGATTCGGACCGTTCTCGGGATAGAGTCGCGTGAGGCCATGCATCTCCAGAGCATCGGTGACGATGAGACCCTGGAAATGAAGCTTGTCCTTGAGCAGATCGGTAACGATCTTGTGCGACGTAGTCGCAACTTTGTCCGTATCTGGTTCCAAAGCAGGAACAGTAACGTGAGCGACCATAATCGAATCCACTCCGGCTTCGACCGCCTTCTCAAATGGGGGAAGCTCCACGGAGTCAAGACGCGCGACGTCGCCGGGAACCATCGCCACACCAAGATGGGAATCGGTCGCCGTGTCGCCGTGTCCGGGAAAATGCTTTGCCGTACTCAGCAATCCGTACTTGCGCGAACCCTCCACGTAGGCGGCCACCATCGCTGCAACTTGCTGCGGATCCTCTCCAAAAGATCGCGTGTTGATGATGGGATTCTTGGGATTGATGTTCACATCGGCTACGGGATAGTAATTCCAGTGAACACCAATGGCGCGCGATTCCTGCGCAGTGATCTCGGCGAACTTCTCTTCGAACTCGGGATTGTAGGTCGCGCCGAATGCCATCGCGTGTGGGAATGCCGGCGTTTCGTTCAGGCGCATCGAAAGACCACGCTCGAAATCCGCAGCAACCAGCAGCGGCAGCTTCGATTCCTTTTGCAGCATGTTGGTCACTGCAGCAGCTTCATAGGGCAGATCGCGGACGAGCAATCCATCAGAAACACGCACCGTGAGAATGATCGAGCCGAGATGGTACTTTTTGATGGCGTCGCGCACCTGTTGGTACTCGTTGCTCTCGACATTCAGAAAGTCGGCATAGGCGCGAATCTGGATTATCTGCCCGATCTTCTCTTCGAGCGACATTTTCTTGAGCGTCTTCTCCGCCCATTTATTTCCCTCAGAGGTGAGCTGCACCGGGCCCGCCTTTACATACTTTTCCTCTTTAGCAGCAGCGGGCAGCACCAGTAGCAGAATTAAAAAGACGGCACGCAAGCGTGAATTGAACATGCAGGCAAGATAACAGGTCGAAATCACTTCTTGGTAGGAGCTGGCGAGTATCCCTTCCAGACGTACTCGAGCGCTTCGGCCAACGTCTGCTGCTTGACCGCGCGGTCTACGTGGCCGGCGTTGCGGGCAAAGACGAATTGGTACTGATATCCTTTGGCCGCGAGCGCCTGTGCCATGCGCTCGTTCGCGAGTACCCAGTCATGCATGTTGTCTCGCATCGCGTTCGGATTGAGGAGGTCGCGGTCGCCCACTTCCATCCAGATTCTTATCGGCTTACTCGGATTATTCGAAATCAGGTGCTCGTGAAACTCCCACGCGCCGTGCGGAGCTTGCGGATTGTATGGCCATTGCTGATTTACGAACGTCCCAGAATAGGAAAGGACTCGATGATAAAGCTCTGGGTGATACCAGGCCATGATCAACGCACAAGCTGCTCCAGAGCTGCCGCCGGTTGTCGCTCGGGCGTCTGGATCCTTCGTGAGCTTCACGTGAGCCTGCGCTTCGACCTGCGGCAGGACTTCGGTCTCGACGAACTCGGCGTACTTTCCTGACATGGTGTCGTATTCCAAGCCGCGCTCGCTCCCCTGCGCGTCACCGCCTCCGTTGCCGATCGAAATCGCGATCATCGCCGGAAGCTTGTGTTGAGCAATCAGAGAGTCGAGTGTGAGGAAGAGCAACCGGTCCAGACCATCGGCTCCGACAATGAACGGAGCGACCGCCCCAGTGACATACTGCTTTGGCACATAAACCGCGACTTTCCGCGTGTACGGCGCAGGATGGCTGGTGGTCACGATCAGCTTGGCCGGATCCGCAGGATCAGGTACGCCAAAAGTATTTGGCTCGCGCGCAATGCCTGGATAGATCTTGCTGTCGGATGAGTTCATCGTGAACTCGATGACGTTCCCGTTTGCAAGATTCTCGTCGCTGGCCTGGAGCGCCGCAGCGATCTCGGGAGGCGGATTGTGCGTCGGTCCGAGAATGAAGTTTCCGTCCGCATCGGGCGAAGGCACTGCTCCATCGGGCAGTTCCGCAGCCGTGACAAAGCCGGGAGAGTGCGAATCGCGCGTCGGCATCGGCGGACGGGGCGGATGCTGCGCCGGCGTGGGAATTTGTCCCAGAACGGGACAGTAAGCGGTCGTGAGGATACCGGCCAGAAGAATGCCCGCGGAAAACACAAACCGAGCAGAACGAAAGTTGATCATGCCCAAGCATTATCGCAGCGAATCTCCGTGACCTCTTGTGTCGCCTTTGTGACCTTCGTGTTCGCCGCTCTCCCGCAGTTGACTTCGCTGATTTGCAGTGCTCTACTGTGCCCCATCTCTTTAGTTCGCGTGCAAAACAATGTCTAAAGCGATTTAGACCTGCTTTGCGCAGCGAGCTCGGGTTCTCATTGACGATGCGCTCTGCCACTTCTCTACGTCTGCGACTGTTCCTGATTTTTCTGCTGTTTGCCGCCGAAATCTACGCTGAAACCGGCGAGCAGGCCTGGTTGCGGTACGCACCTTTATCTGCTCAGGAAGCGAAACAGTACGAATCGTTGCCTTCGAACCTGATTGTGCTCGGCGATTCCGCTCTGCTCAAGAGTGCCCAACACGAATTGACTCGCGGCGTCGAAGGCATGCTCGGCAAGAAGCTTGCCTCGTCGAATGCTCTGCCTTTGGGTGGCTCAGCTATTGTGCTGGGAACGGTTGAGTCGATACGCGCGGCGATTCCCGATTTGCAACTGCCGGCTTTGCATGAAGACAGCTACTGGCTCGCTACAAAGAAAGCTGGCGACCAGGAACGCATCATCATCGCCGGAGGCGACGATCGCGGCGCCCTGTACGCGAGCTTCGCTCTGCTGCAGAAGATAGCGCTAGGCGAAAACATCGACTATCTGGAAGAAACGCAACAGCCCTACGCCGTGCTCCGCTGGGTCGATCAATGGGACAACCTGGATGGCCGTATCGAGCGCGGATACGCCGGCCCTTCGATCTTTTTTGAGAATGGCTCCGTGCGCGCCGATCTCACTCGCGCGACTGAGTACGCGCGCCTGCTCGCCTCGATTGGAATCGATGGCTGCACGGTAAACAACGTCAATGCCAATCCGCATGTTCTCGATGAGAGCTTCCTGCCTCAACTCGCGCGCATTGCAGATGTTTTTCGCCCGTGGGGAGTGAGGCTCTCGATCTCCGTGGATTTCAGCAGCCCCAAAGTGATCGGTGGGCTCGATACATTCGATCCGCTCGATCCCCGCGTGGCGGACTGGTGGAGCAAGCGCGTCGATGTCATCTATCGACAGATTCCCGACTTCGCCGGCTTCGTGGTGAAAGCCGATTCCGAAGGGCGCCTCGGGCCCGCGACTTACAACCGCACTCCAGCCGATGCCGCCAACGTGATCGCCCGCGCGCTCAAACCGCACGGCGGCATCGTTTTTTATCGGGCGTTTGTCTACAACCATCATCTCGACTGGCGCGATCCGAAGGCGGACCGCGCGAAGGCTGCCTACGATAACTTCCATCGACTCGATGGCAAATTCGATGACAACGTCGTCATTCAGATCAAAAACGGCCCGATTGATTTCCAGGTACGCGAACCAGTGTCGCCTCTGATCAGCGGCCTTGAGAAAACTAACGAAGCTCTTGAGTTGCAGATCACCCAGGAGTACCTCGGTCAGGGTCGGCACCTGGTCTACCTGCCGACGATGTGGAAGGAGGTCCTCAACTTCGATCTGCATGCGGACCACCACGTAGCTTTGACAAAGGACATCGTCCCCGGCCGCGCCTTTCATCGGCCCATTGGCGGCTTCGTCGGTGTTGCCAATGTGGGAATGGACGCCAACTGGCTCGGGCATCCTCTAGCCATGGCAAACCTGTATGGCTTTGGACGACTCGCGTGGAATCCCAATCTCACGGCCAGAGCCATCGCGCAAGATTGGACGCGACTTACTTTCGGCAGCGATCCCGAAGTCGTGAACACCATCACCGACATACAGATGGCCTCATGGCACATTTACGAGAACTACACTGGCCCGCTCGGTGCCGGCACGCTGACCAACATCACCGGGCCGCATTACGGGCCAGGGATAGAGTCGTCGGAGCGCAATGGGTGGGGACAGTGGCATCGCGCCGACCACAACGGCATTGGCATGGATCGCACGGTTGCGACCGGCACCGGCTACACAGTGCAGTACAGTCCCGAAGTGGCACAGATGTATGAGTCGCTCGCAACCACGCCTGATGAGCTGCTGCTTTTCTTCCATCACGTGCCATACACCTACAAGCTCCATTCCGGGAAGACCGTCATCCAGCACATCTACGATTCTCATTACAGAGGGGCCGAAGAGGCTGCCGGTTTAGTGCAGTCATGGGAGAGCCTGAAAGGGCACATCGATAATGAGCGTTATACAGCCACGCTGGCGCGTCTCGAATACCAAAGCGGCCACGCGATTGTCTGGCGCGATGCCATCTGCAGTTGGTTTCTTCGCACCTCCGGAATTGCCGACGCTAAAGGACGTGCCGGACACTTTCCCAATCGCATCGAAGCCGAATCGATGCACCTCAGCGGCTATCATCCTGTGGACATCACGCCATGGGAGACGGCCTCCGGCGGCAAAGCCGTGCAATGTCCAACAGGCGCGAGTTGTGAAGCAGATTTCAAGTTCCCGAAAGCGACTGGCCGGCACGAACTCGACATTCAGTACTTCGATATGCCGGGCGGACAAGCAAAGTTCCGCGTCCTGGTCGGCGGGCATGAAATCGATCAGTGGATTGGAGATGATCATCTGCCTGCGCGCAAGCTCGATGGCGATTCCTCGACGCGCCGACGCATTCACGACGTAACGCTGCATCAAGGAGAAGAAATCCGCATCGAAGGTACGCCGGACGCGGGCGATCCGGCGGCGCTCGACTACGTCGGGATCCACCCCGCATCCGAAGAGCAGAGCCCGAGCTATCCCCAACCGATACACCTGACCCCCGAGCAGGACCATCAGCGCACGATGGAACTGCTCCATATCAGCTCGCTGCGTCCTGGACCGAGCGGCAATCCATCGGCTCCCAACGCGGCGAACACCGATGAATCGAAAGTTCCGCCATACAGTCTGCCCGATCCACTCAGGTTCAAGAACGGGAAGAAGGTAAAGACCGCAAACGAATGGTGGCAGAAACGACGACCCCAGATCGTCGAAGATTTCGATCGCGAGATCTATGGTCGTGTTCCGATCAACGTTCCCAAAGTGGAATGGCAAGTTGCGAACGTTGAGGAGGAAAACGTCGGCGCTTTTGCAGCGGTGACTAAGAAGCTGATCGGGCACGTGGACAACTCGGCATATCCGCTGATCGACGTGAATATGCAGTTGTCGCTCACCACGCCCGAGAGCGCCGCCGGCCCGGTTCCTGTCATCATGGAGTTTGGGTTCAGTCCGGAATTCATGGCTGCCATCGCGCGCAGGTTTCCTGCGCTGCGCGCCGGTAATTCGGGACCAACCTGGCAGGAGCAAGTTCTGGCCAAAGGTTGGGGATACGCGATTCTGATTCCCACCACGATTCAGGCAGACAACGGCGCTGGGCTGACCGAGAAAATCATCGGTCTCACCAACAAAGGGCAGCCGCGCAAACTTGATGACTGGGGCGCACTCCGTGCCTGGGCGTGGGGAGCAAGCCGCGCGCTCGATTACTTCGAGACGGATAAGGCAATCGATGCCAAACGAGTCGGCATCGAAGGCCTGTCCCGATATGGGAAGGCCGCGCTCGTGACTATGGCGTACGACCAGCGCTTCGCCATCGGATTCATCGGATCTTCCGGCGAAGGCGGAGCCAAGCTCTATCGCCGCATCTTCGGTGAGCAAGTAGAAAACATTGCTGCATCCGGCGAGTATCACTGGATGGCCGGGAACTTCCTGAAGTACGCCGGTCCGCTCACGACCAACGACCTGCCCGTCGATGCCAATGAACTCACCGCATTATGCGCGCCGCGTCCGGTATTCATCAGCACCGGCGCACCCAAAGTGGAAGGCGGCTGGGTCGATGCCAAAGGCATGTTTCTCGGCGCGGTGGGAGCCGGCCCCGTTTACCGACTGCTGGGAAAGAAGGATGTGGGAGCGACAGAATTTCCTCCCATCGAAACAACGCTGAGCGGCGGCGACATAGCCTTTCGATCTCACAGCGGAGGCCACACGACGGGACCAAACTGGCCTACGTTCCTGGAATTTGCGCAAAGGTATTTCGGACAGTCACCAGCGAAAAAATAAAACGTTTTCACCACGGAGGCACG
>DATEMI010000214.1:0-8393 GCA_035275665.1 Terriglobales bacterium
GTTGGTGCTATGAGGCCGCGCCACCCCTTGAATCCTCCCTCTGCGATATACCAGGTCAATGCTGCCCCCGGATGCGTTTTTCAGTCATAATCCCGACCTTCAAGCGCGCCCAATTGCTTGGCGACGCGATTCGAGCCGCGCTGGCGCAAACGCACACCAATCGGGAAATCCTGGTCGTTGACGACGGGTCCCCTGACGACACCCGGAGTATCGCGTCGTCGTTTGGAGAAGCGGTACGCTACTTTCGTCAGGAGAACAAAGGAAAATCGGCCGCCCTCAATCTCGGCATTTCGGCGAGCACTGGAGACGCCATCATCGTATTGGATGACGATGATCTCTTCCCGCCGTGGACTGTTGCCAAGCATGCGGAGGCGCTGGAACGAAATCCTGACGCGGATTTTTCCTTTGGCCGGTTTGTCCGATTTCGCGGCAACCGGCTGCCGTCATCGTCTGACCTCTGGGACGAGGAATTTGTTCCGACGCAGGATCCCCGCCGGCTGGTCGTCAAGCTGATGGAGAATTGCTTCCTTCCAAATCCGGCTTGGGCCGTGCGGAGGGGAGCTCAAATGAGGGTGGGGCGCTACGACGAGAACATGTACTACAGCCACGACTACGACATGATCCTGCGCCTCGCAAGAACGAACGAGGGGGTGTTCATCGATGACCCGGTGCTTTATCAGCGAAAGCACCTATCATACCGAGGACCGTCAGCCGAAGGGACATTTATCCTCGATACGGTCGGAAAATGGGTCAAGTATGATGTACTCCTCTTCAAAAAGCTCGATCGGGAGTGGAGTTTGAGCGACTTTCGCCCGTTTCGAGACGAAGCGCCCTCGATACGCCAAGAGGCCTTGGCGCTACTTCAGAAAGGCGTCATCTTGTTCCAGCGAAAAGTCTACGACGGAGCAACACGCGCGCTCACGAAGTATCGCCGTCACCTTGATGGCCGTTCTCCCGATCCTGTGGAGCTGAGAATCGCCACCGGCTTGCTTGGTTGTCGCTATGGGATTGCTGATCTCGTTTCCGGAAAAAATTCAAACGGCGATATCGTGCATGCATTTCGTTCCAAACACTGGCCGCTATCGATGCGCATGGCATTTGCATCGCAGATTCGCTGGCGCGTTCGATCTGCGTTGACCGTGGGTGACGTGGGATATGCGCTTGATCTTGTCAAATTCTCGTGTCGGGTCTTTGGTTTATCCGCAACAGGGGCAGCTTTAGGTTCCCGTTTCAAGTTCGGCGCAGCCGAGCGGAAAAGGCGGAATTGAGCACCTGGGATCGCAAATTGGGACGGGAGCTTCAAAATGTTGAGTCGGTCTGATCGCAGCGCCGTCGAAGAGGTCCAGATTGATGGTGAACTCTGCGCCATCATAATATCCGCCGAATACGACGATCTGGGGATTCAGTTCTTCACACCCAACGAATTTTCCCAGCAAATTGCATCCATGTCGTATCCTTCCGGGAAGGTCATCCCTGCCCATACGCATAATCCAGTCCGTCGGGAGGTGTTCTACACGCAGGAGGCTCTGTTCATCCGCAAGGGAAAACTGCGCGTCGACTTCTATTCGCAAGAGCAGAAATACCGAACCAGCCGCGTTCTCAGCGCAGGTGACGTCATCCTGCTCATTCGCGGAGGCCATGGCTTCGAGGTGCTCCAAGATCTCAATATGGTAGAAGTCAAGCAGGGCCCGTATGCCGGCGACATGGATAAGACCCGATTCTCGGCTGTCTTGCCTCCCAAACTCAAATTCGATTAGTGGATGCATGATCCCAGTTAACCGTCCGCTTCTTGATGGCAACGAGAAGAAGTATCTCGACGAATGTATCGAGAGCGGCTGGATTTCGGCGGAAGGTCCATTCGTAAAGAAGCTCGAGGCCGGGTTCGCTCAATTGATGGGCTGTGCGTACGGCGTGGCCGTCTGCAACGGAAGCGTCGCGATCGAGGTCGCATTGGCAGCTCTTCGAATCGGAGCGGGCGACGAAGTGATCCTGCCAACTTTCACCATCATCTCATGCGCGTCGGCGGTCGTCCGGGCTGGCGCGATACCGGTCGTGGTCGACTGTCAGCCTGATACATGGAATCTCGATCCTGCATTGGTCGCCGCTAAGATCACGAGCCGCACCAAGGCGATCATGGTGGTGCACATCTTCGGTTTGCCTGTGGAGATGGACTCCATCATAGAACTCGCACGAAAGCACGGGCTTTTTATCATCGAGGACGCCGCCGAACAGCACGGCCAAACGTACAAGGGCCGACCTGTGGGCTCGCTTGGCGACATCGCAACCGTAAGCTTCTATCCGAACAAGCACGTCACCACCGGCGAAGGCGGCATGGTGCTGACGAACGACAAGGCCTTGGCGGATCGTTCTCGGGGTCTCCGCAATCTCTGCTTTGACCCGGAACGCCGGTACATCCACGAGGAACTCGGCTGGAACTTTCGCATGAGTAATGTTCAGGCAGCAGTCGGCTTAGCTCAACTTGAACGAATTGCGGAAACTTTGAGCAAGAAGCGCGCGATTGGCCGGTGGTATAATGAACGCCTGAGGGACCATCCTCTTCTGCAATTGCCGCTTGAGCGTACAGAATATGCTGAAAACATCTACTGGGTTTATGGGGTCGTGCTCGACGACCAGGTTCCTTTTGACGCCAGTGGAGCAATAGCGCAATTGAAGGTCAGGGGTGTCGACTCACGCCACTTTTTTTGGCCCATGCATGAGCAACCAGCTTTGCGGAAAAGAGGCTTGTTTACGAATGAACGTTGTCCCCACGCCGAGCGGATCGCCCGTCGAGGCCTTTACCTACCGAGCGGCGTGGGGCTCACGCAGGACGAGGCTGACGCGTGTGCGCAGACCTTGCGGGGGATTCTTGTATGATGGCGTTCGGCGAATATGCAAAATACTACGATCTCTTGTACGCCGACAAGGATTACGCTGTGGAAACTGCCTTCGTACGCGAGATCATTTGCAGACTTGCCCCGGGCGCCCGTACGCTACTGGAGTTAGGCTGCGGGAGCGCGCGCCACGCACTGGAACTCGTGCGAAGCGGTTTCACAGTCACGGGGGTCGATCTCAGTGCGCAGATGATTGCCCGTGCGCATGCGCAAATAACACAATTGCCCTTGGAACTGCGCAGCCGGATCAAATTAATGCAGGGGGATGCAACGCGGTTCGTGTCCACCACGCCGTTCGACGCGGTCACTTCGCTGTTTCACGTTATCAACTACCAGACCACGAACGATGCATTGAACGGCATCTTTCGGTCTGCGCGAGCGGCACTCGCGGTCGATGGCATCTTCATTTTTGATTTTTGGTATGGCCCAGCAGTGCTGTCGGAACATCCCCAGGTCCGCGTAAAGCGTATCGACACAGGGGAGCTTTCTCTGACACGCATTGCCGAACCGAGCCTCGATATCAATCGCAATGTTGTTGATGTAAATTATACTCTCATTGTCGTCGATCGCGCCGGCAAGCAAATGGAGGAGATCAAGGAAGTACACTCCGTCCGCTATCTGTTCCTACCGGAAATTGAATTGCTGGCGGCCGCCAACGGATTTGAGATCGCAGAATCAAGGGAATGGCTCACCGGCAATCGCTTGCAGCCGCGATCTTGGTCCGGCTATGCCGTGGCGCGCCCGATCCCCAGCTGAGAATAAGAATCGGACATTCGATGGCATTCGGCTTGGCGCGTGAAGCAAGGTGTTATGCAGGTTTGTGTCGGCTTCGAGCTCGCGGCACCGGGCTATCTCACGTTGCAACGGCTGCCGAGAGAGCTCTTTGCAAGTCCGGCAGGTATAGTTTCGCATCCAAGTGCTCGGCAAAGAAGGCCAGGCAGCGGCCGCGCATCGACTCGGGATCGAAGTGGTACAGGATTCCAGGGATTTCCGAGACATCTCTCGTAACTGCCCCCAATCCTTTTTCTCTCACGTGAGAAGAAATCTCGCCGAGTTCATTAATCAGGACGGGGAGACCATATTGCATATACGTGGCGATTTTCCCCGATGACATGCCAATATTCGCTATATTGCGCCCCGTCCAGGGGGTGTCGTAGGTTGGATTGTACAGGGCGATTCCGAGATCAGCGCCATGGAGCATGCGTCCGAGGCCCTCGATGGTCGGGAAGCTGTCTTCGGACAAATAGAAACGGCTTGGCATGCGATGGCGCGCCGAGCGTTGCCAATCGGAAACATATCCATAGCGATGATGCATCACGAGCACCCAGTTGTCAGGCCATCGGGGCAGGCTTTCGACAAGCGGTCGAGCCAATGTCCATTCATCAACGGAACCTACAACGATCGCAATCCGGCGGTCCGCTGGAATGCCGAAGCGCTCGTTCAAGTAGTGCGTCCGTGCTGCTGGTCGCGTCCCAGTACCCGCCACGGGTATGTGGAGAATGCGATCATTGGGAATTCCCGTCTCGTCCGACAGGAGGCGTGCGCGGAGGTCATCCTGCGCCACTGCAAAACGGACAGAAGATGCCTCTCTTCTTTCCAGCGCCTTGAAGTCCGACGAGCACTCCGTCGCAAAAAAAATCTCATAAGACCAGTAGGCAAGCGGGATACCTTTCGACCGCGCGATCACGGCTCCCTCTATGAGCCCCTGGCGGTCGACACCGATTACAAGGTCAGCTGGTGGAGTCATGGGGGGTACCAAGGTAATTAGCCATTTCCCGAGAAACCATTTTCGCGGATGGCAGGAAAGCTGCGTTAGCTTGCGTTGAATTCTGTAACGCACTTCGAGCACTCTGACATTTGGATTCTCATGCCGGGCAAAGCTGCCGCGACCGCTTCTGACGATAATTTCATGCCCAGATCCCGTGAGAAGCTCAATGATGGCTGACAAATTTGGGTTGTTGGCTAGATTTCCCTCAGGGTGAACGAATAAGATTCGCATCCATTTCTCCCCCGGGCTCGATTCCTAACCTACATTCCTTACGAGACGAATGCGTTCGTGTCCTAATCCTGCTCGTGACCCGCATACTCTACTAGCGACAGGCATTGCGAGCGCTGTTTACTGCGTTTTTGGCCGAGTGGGAGGCAGTGGATTGATACTGTACAGGCAGATTGTTCTTGATCGAAATAGCGTGCGCATGTTGCAGGTCAACCCGGAATGACGCTAAATCGACGACCCTGGCGCGGGATGTGATCAAAATCAACCCGAGCGAGTATGAGCACGGATCACAGCGGGCCCGGCAAGCCGCGGCAAAATGGTTTCGTCGAAAGCTTCAACGGACGAGTTCTTGAACGGGACACTGTTCACCCTCACTCGCCCACGTGTGAGAAGCTCTGGTAGGGTTGGGGGATTGTAATACCGTCAGGGCCGTAGCATGGTAGGCAATCTGTCGCCAGCCGCAGAAGAAGCGCACTATCGCGCGATTTGACTGCCTGTCGATGTCGCACTCGTTCGATATATCGCTTGGGGTTGCAAAGTTGCGCCAGTTCTTGTTATCGTTTAATCGACAGTTGAGCAAGAATGAGCAAGAAATTGAGAAGTACGTGACCAGCGTTTGCTGGACTGTCCCATCCGTCCGGGGCGTCACCATTTGAAAGCTGAGCATCGATGCGTGTTTTGATTATCGAGCAAAAGTATGACGGCGGACACTACTTGAATTACGTTCGGCATCTGGTTCAAGCACTCGCGCCGCTGGGGAGTGAGATCGTCGTCGCCGTTCCCAAACCAGCGCTGGAATCAGCACAGTTCAAAATGTATCTTTCCTCCCACCGAGCGCGTTTCCGGCTGGAATTTATTCCATCTCGCGATGAGACGATCAGCAGGTGGAGGAGGAGTCTGACCAATGCACGTGCCTTTCGCGCATTAATCGCTCGTGTCAAGCCGGATGCCGTGTATGTTCCCACCCTAGACGTGTATGTTGTTTCGACGACCCTTGATCGGATGGCCCAGTCACTTACGTGGTGGCTCGTGTTGCGTCCGAGGCTGTCACGGCTTCACTGCGAGGCGCTCCTCTTGGGGCTGCCAGCCGCTTATGGCATGAACCGCCGCTCGCGGTTTATCAATAAAATGACGGTTCGCACGATGCCGTTTGATGTCGTGCACTATATCGATCCGGTCGTCTTCGACTGGGTGTCGAGGAAGGTTGGCGGCAAAGCTGGTCGGAGGGCGCGGTTTATCGCAGACCCGGTTGAGCCGCTGCTGCTACCGACACGGTCCAAAGCCCGCGCGATGCTCCGTCTGCCTGAGCACAAGAAGCTCATTATGTCCGTCGGCATGCAGGACTACCGCAAGGGCGTTGATTATCTGATAAGCGCGTGCGCGCGCTGGCAGCCCGCCGAACCGGCGAGCATCGTGCTTGCGGGTCCGCTATCCCCTCCAATCAGGCATTTGGTGGCTAACGAATACCGACATCTGGTGGACGATGGAAGGTTGATCGTTTTGGACCGGTATCTAAGCAACGAGGAAATAAACGCCTGCTGTGCGGCGGGCAACCTGATCGCCGCTCCGTATCGCCTTCAGCCCAGTCCATCCAGCATCGTGCTTCACGCCGTCAGAGCGGAAAGGATGGTGCTGGCGGCGAATAATGGGTGGCTCGCCTACATGGTGCCGAAGTTCTCACTGGGCCGCTTGTGCGATCCTCAGGATCCTGAGCTCTTGGCCAAGACACTCGATCGGGCGCTGATTGAGGCTGAAGGGTATAAGTTATCCGCCGCCGCGAAGCGATTGCTGGAATTCCATCGCTCGGAGAACTTTATGCTTCAATGGAGGCGGGGGCTGTGCCGAATCATGGGCGAATGCGAAGACGCCTCTCCACGCGACTGGAACTGGGTCTTGAATGGATAAGGTTGCGGTGGCGAGCACGGCATCGGTGACGGTTGGATCGCGAGATAGATGCGTTCGCTGCGCATCTTCCTCGACGTGATCACCACAGCCTCAATCGCCAGCTTCGTAACGACGCGAGGGTGGCTGGACGACGATCAAGTATGGCCAAAACATTACTAGTTACAGGATCTTCGGGGCTAATCGGCTCGGAAGTCTGCACACACTTCGCTGCACGCGGCTGGCAGATTCACGGGCTCGATAACAACTCTCGAGCGCAGTTTTTTGGGCCGCAAGGCGACACGCGATGGAACCAGCATCGGCTCGAGTCGGAGCTCTCGAACTTTGAGCATCACGAGTTGGATGTCCGCGACCGGAATGGCGTGATGAGCTTAATCGATCACGTGCGTCCGGCGGCCATCGTGCACAGTGCAGCGCAGCCGAGTCACGATCTGGCCGCGAAGATACCGTTCGAGGACTTTGATACGAACGCTGTAGGTACGATCAACTTCCTGGAGGCGGCGCATCGCTTTGTGCCGTCTTCTCCGTTTGTCCACATGTCCACAAACAAGGTTTACGGCGATGCGCCCAACGAACTGCCGCTCGTCGAGACCGAAACGAGGTGGGAGTATGCCCGTCCCGGGGACCACAACGGCATACAAGAGTCCATGCGGATTGATCAATCGAAGCACTCGCTGTTTGGCGCTTCGAAGGTCGCTGCCGACGTCATGGTGCAGGAATACGGACGCTACTTTGGCATGATGACTTGCTGCCTGCGCGGCGGATGTCTCACCGGGCCGAACCATTCAGGCGTCGAGTTGCATGGGTTCCTGAGCTACCTAGTCAAGTGCAATGTGGAGGGACGCAAGTATTCAGTTCACGGCTACAAAGGCAAGCAGGTCCGCGACAACATTCATTCCGCCGATGTCGTGCGCTTCATCGAATACTTCATCGAAGCGCCGCGTAGCGGTGAGGTTTACAACCTCGGTGGAGGTCGTGGCAACAGTTGTTCCATCCTTGAGGCGTTTCGACTCGCTGAACAGGTGTCCGGCAAGAAGATGGTGTGGGAGTACATCGAGCGAAATCGCGAGGGCGATCACATCTGTTACATCAGCGATTTATCCAAAATGAAGGCGCATTATCCCAACTGGGACATCTCCAAGTCGCTGAACGATATCTTTTCCGAAATTCACCGGGCATGGCTGACCCGATGATGCGCTATCGAGAAAATTTCTGGAGCTACATTGATGCGGCTATCTAAGGTAATGCGGGTCGTCACGCCAATTCATGTCGGCAATTTGTCGGCGAGTTCCGCCGACGAGGCTTCGTAGTTCACGTTTACGGTAATCGTTATCTGGATTCTGGTTTTGGTCAAGAGTTACAGAGCCAACCGCTATTTCGACATGTTCCTTACATAAGAGTAAGGGGTGAAGGTAGCTTATCGTATTTTTTTTGAGCGCAGTAGCTTCCTATACGATCTCGTGCGGTGGCAAACTTCGAAAACCTGCTGATTCCCTTGCCTTGCGATTCGCGATTGATGAGGGGGCGAGATGCTTGGGCGGAAAGAACGCAGCCAACTGGAACTGTTCATCTCAGGGTCGCTGAGGCAACTCATTCCCGATGAT
>DATEMI010000215.1:0-4818 GCA_035275665.1 Terriglobales bacterium
CGCCGGTATTGATATTGTTTGGTCCACTGGGTCCACCAAGTCCACTGCGTCCACCAAGTCCACTCCGTCCACGTTGTTCTTGCACCCACCGCGCCACGCAATCCGCATTTGTGCATCGCCTCGCAATCAAGCTCTCGCGCCTCGGATCTTGCCGATTCCACACTGGCAGTCCCCGCTGGCGAAGAAAGTCTTCGTAATCGAGGCGCAGCTCTTCGAGACTTGCCCGGGCTACGTTGGTCAATTTCAGTTCAGTCTTCTTTGAAGTGCCGGCAGCTTGGCTGCCTTCCACAATGTTTTGCACTCCGCTCCTGGCGGCTTGCACCATCTCATCGTGGGTGCGGCTGCGCTTCTCGATGTATCGATCGCATAAGCGGATAGTCACGTCGAAGATCAACTGAGCTACTTGAAAGCTCTTGAGCTTGCGATAGCCGCCATGTTTAGGAATGAGCGGCTCTGTGTCGCGCATATAGGGGCCTCGGGCTGCGAAGATATCATCCCGAACGCCGTTTTAGCGATCAACTACACCAATCGGCTTGCGGCTGGATTAACATTGCTTTCCCAACATGACCTCCATAACAGTTTTGAGAACTTCCTTGTTAATGACCATCCGGTCTCTGTGCGTGCTTCTTTTTGTATTGATTCTGTGCAGTGCAGGAGCGGGCGCACAACAGCTTAAGTCAGCGCCGTCTCTGCCGGGACTCTACAACCCTGTCGCCGATCCCGCAGCCGTTGTTGTTCTCGGCAATGCGCGGTTTACAGTGCTCACGCCGCAGATGATTCGCATGGAGTGGGCTGCGGATGGAAAGTTTGAAGATCATCCGTCATTTGTCTTTCTGAATCGGCACCTGCCTGTGCCCAAGTTCACGCATTCCGAGCGCAAAGACGGCGATGCCCAGGTGCTTGATATCAAGACCGATGCCCTGTCGCTTTCCTACCGGCAGTCTGGCGATGGCAAATTCACTCCAGACAATCTGCACATTGACTTCACGCTCAATGGCAATCAGGTCAGTTGGCATCCCGGAATGGAGGACAAAGGCAATCTCCAGGGCACGACGAGAACGCTCGACGGTGCGCTCGGCGGAAAGACGCGCGAGCCGATCGATCCTGGCCTGATCTCGCGCGATGGCTGGGTACTGGTCGACGACTCAAAGCGTCCGCTCTTCGATTCCGACGATTTTCGCTTTGCTCAAGGCGAGCAGAGCCCGTGGCCGTGGGTGATGGAGCGTCCGGAAGGCGACCGCCAAGATTGGTACTTTTTCGGCTACGGACACAACTACAAGCAGGCTCTTACCGACTTCACGCGAGTTGCCGGCAAGATCCCGCTGCCGCCGCGGTTTGCTTTTGGAACCTGGTGGTCGCGCTACTGGGCATATAGCGACCAGGAATTTCAGGATCTCGTGCGCGGCTTCCACGAAAGCGATGTTCCTCTCGACGTGCTCGTCATCGACATGGACTGGCACCTCACCTTCCATCAGAACTGGTTTTCGCAAGAAAAAGATCAGTCCGGGCACACGCTCGGTTGGTCGGGATACACATGGAACAAGCTGCTATTTCCCGATCCCGATGCGTTCATGAAGAGCATCAAGAGCCAGGGACTGAAAACGACAATGAACTTACATCCGGCGTCGGGAGTGCAGCCCTGGGAGCAAGCGTATCCCGAAATGGCACGACGCATGGGTATCGACCCGGCGACAAAGAAGTATGTACCGTTCGATATCACCAATAAGAAGTTCGCGCAGAACTACATGGACGTGCTGCACCATCCGCTGGAGAAGCAGGGCGTTGACTTCTGGTGGCTCGATTGGCAGCAGGAGCCGAACACGAACACGGCCGGCGTGAGTCCCACGTGGTGGCTGAATTATGTCCACTTTACCGACCAGGAACGCGAGGGCAAACGTCCGCTGCTCTTCCATCGCTGGGGCGGGCTCGGGAATCATCGCTACCAGATCGGATTCTCGGGCGACACGATTTCGGTTTGGGACTCGCTCGCTTTCCAGCCCTGGTTCACAGCAACGGCAGCGAACATCGGCTACGCCTACTGGAGCCACGACATCGGCGGACACATGCCTGGAGCCGTCGATCCCGAGCTATACACGCGCTGGATTCAATTCGGGACATTTAGTCCGATCCTGCGAACCCACACAACCAAGAATCCCGAATCGGAACGACGCATCTGGGCTTATCCCGAGCCGTACTCGGACATCATGCGCGATGAGTTTCATCTTCGTTACGCGCTGATCCCATACATCTACACGGAGGCGCGGCGAACGTATGACACTGGCGTCGCCTTCCTGCGTCCGCTTTACTACGACTGGCCCGAAGCCGAGCAGGCCTACACCGCGAAAAACGAATATATGTTCGGCGACAACATGATCGTCGCTCCAGTTGTGAGTCCGATCGATAAAGCGACGGGCCTCGCCAGTGAGTCGGTCTGGCTGCCGGAAGGCGAGTGGATCGAGTGGAACACTGGGAGACACTTCACAGGACCAGTTGAACTTACGCGCAAGTTCTCGATTCGCGAGACGCCCGTATATGTGCGCGCCGGAGCGATCGTGCCCATGGCTCCGAAGATGGGGCACACCGGCGAGAAGCCGATTGATCCTCTGATTGTGAATGTTTTTCCATTCACGGCCGGAGAGAAGTCTTCGTACACGCTTTATGAGGATTCCGGGAAGGCGCGGGATTACCAAATTGGGAAGGACGCGTGGACTGATCTTCACGCTTCTGAGACGAACGGAACTCTCACGGTGACAGTCGCTCCAGTGCGAGGCGGATACGCCGGCATGCCGCAGCAGCGCTCGTATGAGATTCGCTTGCCGGGGGACTGGCCTCCGGAATCGGTAACCGTGAATGGGAAGCCGCTGACCCTCACATCAGTGCAGAACAAAGTCGGCTGGCGCTACGATGGCAACCGACTGGACACCATCATCACAACTCCGCATTTTCCGGTGAGCAGCGCCGTAACCATTCAGATCAAGCGCAGTGCCGATCTCATAGCACGCAGGAAGGAGCTGGACGGCTTTGCCGGCGCGATGACGCGATTGCGCGAAGCTTACGATTCCCTAAATGAAACTTGGCCACTGGGCTGGTCGCCCGATGAGCTGATCGATGCGCTGCAGAGCGGCGACCGCCTCAGCTATCACCCAGAGACTGCCGCGAAAGAGGTCACCCATTACGGCGAGGTCCTCTCGAAAGCGCAGGAGCAAGTGCAGGCGCTCACCAAAGGCCTAAGCCAGGAGCAGATGGAGAAGGTCGCCTCACGTGTCGGGCAGGACTGGAGGTCGGACGTAGTGAAGAAAAAAATCTCTGAGTACAACGATCGTGTCGCGCGGGCGGCAGCAGAGATCGCCGACATCCAAACGCAATCGGCGGCTCAGGCGCATGCAGGCGGTGCCAAATGAAGATGAGGTGGCTGCAAGCAGGAGCGCTCGTTCTTTGCCTTTTTACCGTTGCTTGCGCGGCACAATCACAAAGTTCTTCGTGCGAAAAGCTGAAGGGCCTCGCTCTGAAAGACGCGCAGATTACTCGGGCGGAGACAGTCAATCCGGGAGCAGCTAACCTCGTCGACAGCGTGCCGCCCACAATGGCTGCGCTGTTCAAATCACTTCCAGCGTTCTGCCGCGTGAGTGTAGAGGCGCATCCGAGCTCCGACTCCGATATCAAGATCGAAGTCTGGATGCCGGCTACTGGTTGGAACGGCAAATTCCAAGCGCAGGGCAACGGCGGATTTGCCGGCCAGATCGATTATCGCGGCATGGCCACAGCTCTTAGCCACGGATATGCAACTGCGGGAACCGACACGGGGCATTCAGGGACGGCGACTGACGCAACCTGGGCGCTCGGACATCCGGAAAAGATCGTCGATTTCGGCTATCGCGCGATTCACGTGATGACCGAGATCGCTAAACAGACGATCTCGGCGTTTTACCAGAGCAAACCGAAGCATTCCTATTTTGGGAGTTGCTCCAACGGTGGACGCGAGGCGCTGATGGAAGCGCAGCGATATTCGGAAGACTACGACGGCATCCTTGCCGGCGCTCCGGCGAACTACTGGAGTCATCTGCTGGTGGGCGCACTGTGGGATGCGCAAGCCACGACACTCGATCCTGCCAGCTACATTCCATCGTCGAAGCTGCCGGCGATCGCTGCGGCGGTGAATTCTGCCTGTGATGCCCAGGATGGCGTGAAAGACGGAGTTCTGAACGATCCTCGCCAGTGCCATTTTGATCCTGCTGTCTTGACTTGCAAAACCGAAGACAGAGGTGAGGACAAAGCCGAATGCCTGACTCCGCTGCAAGTCACGGCCCTGAAGAAGCTCTACCAGGGCGCGCACGACAGCCACGGCCAAATCTTCCCCGGCTTCCTCCCCGGCGCGGAAACCGGCGAAGGCGGATGGTCCGTTTGGATCACAGGCGCCGCTCCCGGCCACGCCCTGCTCTTCGCGTTTGCCAGGGGCTACTTCGGAAACATGATTTACGACAAAGCCGACTGGGGCTACAAAACCGCCGATCTTTCGGACGCGACAAAGGCGTCGGATGAAAAAGGCGCAAAAATTCTGAACGCAACCGATCCCGATCTCTCGCACTTTAAGAACAGAGGCGGCAAGCTCATCATCTACCACGGCTGGGATGATCCCGCGATCTCAGCGCTGAACACCATCGACTACTTTCACCAGGTGCAGAGCAAAATGGGAACGCAGAATGTCGAGTCATTTCTGCGCGTCTACACGGTGCCCGGAATGCAGCATTGCGGCGGCGGTCCGGGAGCAACATCGTTCGAGGAAGGTTTGCACGCTCGTCAGGATGCTGAGCACAATAT
>DATEMI010000216.1:0-2983 GCA_035275665.1 Terriglobales bacterium
TCGCGGTGATCGTGACCGACGGTTTGAGCTGCATCACTGTGACCGTGACATGAGCGGAGCTGGTACCACCGCCACCCGTGGCAGTGAGCGTGTAAGTGGTCGTTTGCGCGGGCGAAATGCCGGTAGATCCGGTGGCAGCAACGCTTCCAACTCCATTGTCGATCATCACCGTGGTCGCGCCGCTGGTTGCCCAACTCAGAGTGGTGCTCTGCCCCGCAGTGATGATTGCGGCCGCGGCACTGAAGCTGCCGATCGACGGTGGTCCGGCGGGCTTTGGCGAGCCTGCGACGATGCCTCTTCCACATCCAGAGGTGAAGCTAAGAAAAAGAAGAAAAAAACTAAAAAATGAGAACTTGCAGATGCTCGGTCCCGTTACTGACATATGGCCTAGACACTTAGAACCAGCAGCTCCCGAGGTGAGTTGCTCCCGACCAACGTTGCCTCAGCATCTACTGGGTCGAAAAGAGACACTACGGCTAGGACGCGCAACGTTTACGCAATGGATGGTGAAGAAATATGAATGGACTCTGCCGGTATTAAGCCGCAAGCCTTAGCTGTTAGAAGGAAGATATTTGTTTTGTTCGTGGCCATGCGGCCGCCGCGATCCAATGGCAATGAAAGTCGCGTTCCTTCGCCGCAGCAGCAAGGCCATGCCATCACGCGCATTCTTGCGCAGGGAGATCGTTAACGACTTCGCTCGAACTGTTCAGACTTCGCGCAGCGCAACTACTGGGTCCACTTTCACAGCGCGGATTGCCGGTACATACCCCGCTGCGAAAGCTACTCCGAGCAAGACTCCCGTTACGCTCATCAGGACGATGGGATCGAACGCTGATACTCCATACAGTTGTGAACGTAAGAGCGGTGAAATGATTAGGGCTGCGATAATCCCAGCGCCGATTCCCAAAATGGCCAACCGCATGCCTCGCGCCAGTACAAGCTTTAGCACGTCGGAAGGTTGTGCTCCCAGAGCGATGCGGATGCCGAGTTCGCGCGTGCGCTGGGCTACCCAGTAGGCGATCACTCCATAGATGCCGATGGCGGCCAGGACAAGCGCCAGTATGGAAAATGTCCCGATAAGTTCGGCGGAGAACGTGCGTGCTCCCACTGACGCGCTCACCAGATTACGCATGGGCTCGATTCCGAAAACGGGAAGATTCGCGTCTACCACCTGTATCTGCCGGCGAATCTGCTCTCCTACTGAAGCCAGCGTTGCGTCTTCGCTCTCATTTTCCGATACGCGCTTGATGCGCGCGGCTACACTGATGGCGCGCGGCCCTAGTTGATACATGGAGAAGTAGATATGCGGAGTATCGGCGGAGTCGAGGCTGGTTTGCTTAATGTTGCCGATTACCCCAACTACGGTAAACCAGCGGGGTTTCGGTCCGGGAAAAGCAATGCGGCGGCCGATCGGATCCTGGTTGCGCCAGAATTGTCGCGCTGCGGCCTGATCGATCATGACAACGTCAGTGCTCTTGAGATCGTCGGTTTCAGCAAACATGCGTCCGCTGAGGAGCGGTGTTTGCAGTACGTGAAAGTAATTCCGCGTGACAATGTTCCCGCTTATGTCGGGCGCACTGGATGCATCAGCGACTTGTCCTTCGATGAGAAACTTGGCCACGAATTGATTTGCGGTGAGAGGCAGCGAGCCGGTGAGCGCGGCTTCCTTTACGCCTGGAATTGCGTTAAATCGCCGCAGCAACTCTCGGTTGAAAGCTACGCGCTGCTCCGGTTTGCGATAGGGATCGAGCTCCGGATGATTCGGCTGCGGGAGCCAGAAGCTCGCGATCTCGACGTGCTCGGGATTGAATCCGGCGTCGGTGTTGAGCAGATGCAAGAGAGTGCGTGCGAACAATCCGGCGCCGGCGAGCAGCACCACTGACATTCCCACTTCGGCAATCACGAGCATCTCTCGCAGTCGATTCTGGCGCTGAGTCGTGTTTCCACTGCGGCTGCTTCCTCCCAGGCTGTTGACCAGGTCGGGAGAAGACGTTTGCACCGCCGGCGCGAGGCCGAACAGAATCGACGTTGCGATCGCGAGCACGATCACGAACGCGAGCACATGCGTGTTGAGTCCGACTTCGTGAAGCCGTGGAAGCTTCGACGACGCGATTAGGACGATGCCGTGCAGCATCGCCCAGCCGAGGATTACACCTGCAACCGTCGCCGTGATCGACAGAAGAAATGATTCCGTGAGCAGCTGCGCAAGCAGATCGCGGCGGCTGGCTCCAAGCGCGAGGCGGACTCCGATCTCTCGTTCGCGCGATGTTGCGCGCGACAACAGAAGATTCGCCACATTGATACAGCCAATGAGCAGAATGGCAGCAACCGCCGCGAGCAGGCTCCAGAGCAGCGCGCGCGATTTGCCGACCACGACTTCGTCGAGTGAGGTGAGATTCATCGTCCAGCCGGATGAAGCTGCGTAGATGTTGGGATACTCCTGTCGCAATTGCGCGGCGAAGGCGCTCAAACGCGATTGAGCTGCTGCGAGAGTGATGCCCGGCTTAAGCTTCCCGATTGCCCCCGGAATGAATCGCTGTTGACGCTGCGGTGGATGAGGAAATGGATCGGCTTTGTATCCGGCAGTCGCCCAAATATCGACATCGGTGGCGAAGGTTTTTCCCGGATGACGGAATCCGGGTGGCATGACGCCGACGATAGTGTAGGCATCCGTGTCGAGGTAGACGCGGCGACCGAGCACGTTGCGATCGCCGCCGAAGAGTCGATGCCAGGCAGCGTCGCTGAGAATGCAAGCGTCGGCGAATCCCAGCGCTTCGTCTTCCGGTCCGAAGACGCGCCCGAGCTGCGGGCCCGCTCCCAAAATGGAAAAATATGTTGGACTGGTTGCGAGCAATTCGATGCGCTCGGGATGGTCTCCGCCGGTCACGTTTGCGCTTACCGGCCATGTCGCTGAGACCTGATCGAAGATTCCGGAGCGTTCGCGCAGATCGTCGAGTTCCAAAGGATTGAATCCAACGTTGGC
>DATEMI010000217.1:0-4030 GCA_035275665.1 Terriglobales bacterium
GAGTGACTTGGGCGAGTTGGTTAGGGAGGCGTTTCCGTCCATCGAGATGATGCGCTTGGTTAGCTCCGGGACCGAAGCCACGATGTCGGCGATTCGTTTGGCACGCGCATTCACCGGTCGCAAGTACATTGTGAAATTCGAGGGCTGTTATCACGGTCATGCTGACTCGCTACTGGTGAAAGCCGGTTCGGGTGTGGCTACTCTTGGCATTCCCGGCTCGGCAGGGGTGCTGCAAGAGCAGGCGCAGTTCACTCTAGCGATGCCGTTCAACTCAATCGCGGCGGTAGAAGAGGCTTTTGCGCGTTATCGCGACCAGATTGCAGCAATCATTGTTGAACCAGTGGTTGGCAACATGGGATGCGTTCCGCCCCGGCAAGGCTATCTGCAAAAGCTACGGGAGATCACGCGCGGCGCCGGATCGCTGTTGATCTTTGATGAAGTCATGACCGGATTTCGTGTGGCTTACGGCGGAGCGCAGGAGCTTTACGGAATTGTGCCGGACCTTACCACTTTGGGAAAGATCATTGGTGGCGGTCTTCCCGTGGGAGCCTACGGCGGACGCTCAGAGATCATGCGCATGATCGCACCTCTTGGTCCCGTGTATCAGGCGGGCACGCTGAGTGGCAATCCGCTCGCGATGGCCGCGGGCGTCGCGACCCTCTGCCGGCTCAAACGCGAGCGAAAAGAGATTTATGCTGCGTTAGAAAATAAATCCGAGACTTTGGTGCGAGGAGTGGCGGATCAGGCCAAAAAACATGATGTTCGAGCCGCAACGAATCGTGTAGGTTCAATGTTCACGTGGTTCTTTCAGCAGGGCGAAGTCCGGAACTACGACGATGCGTGCCGATCCGATGCCAAAGCCTTCGCACAGTTCCACCGTGGAATGCTGGAGCGTGGAATCTATCTGCCGCCTTCGCAGTTCGAAGCCGCGTTTCTCAGCGCGGCGCATTCGGACGACGATATTGACCGAACGATCACGGCGGCCCGCGAAACGTTTCAAGCCTTCAGAAGTTGAACGGCAACTCGCGAGAAGCGGACTGCGGCGCGTTACCAGTCCTTCGTAAAGCCTGTCCAGTAATCGAACGAATTGCACCCATCATCGTGTTCCGATTTGGAATAGAGGGTTACATACGTAAGCGCGCGCATGCGTCCGAAGGTGCGCCGGTCGGGCGTGGAGGGAATCACGTTGCGCCAGGTTCCAGTGTTGATGTAGAAGCGATCTCCGGATTCGTCGCTCTTGATCAGGCAGACTTCAGGAGCATGTGTGTGTCCGGCTAACACGAGCCGAACCTTGTTGTTTTGGATCAACTCCTCGCGCATTGCATAGAGCTGAGGCTGATCTGGTTCGCCGCCCATCATGAAATGGGCGATCTTGCGTGCGGCTTCGCGGGCGGCGCGATTGCGCCATCCACCCAGGTCGAGCAGACCGCGAGCGACCTCCAATTCTGCGGGTGCCCATGGCTTGGCTCTCCGACGAAGCCAATAACGGAAAAACTTGTTGTCGTGAATCTCTGATAGGAGCTCCTGAATAACTGGGACAATTTTTTCCCAGGCGTCTTCTGCCGAAAAATCACCGCTTGAGGTATCGAGCATGTAATCGAGCAGTGCCGATTGCGGACGTACATCGTCGAACTGCAGCAGACGCAGATACAACGCGGTGAGCACTTCGTCTTTAAGAATTTGTTCATCGCCATACTTGCGGCGAAATAGATAGGGAAGGCGCACGGCGATATCAATGGTGATGAAGTCGCCGAAGTTCGCCTGCGAATATCCGGCTTCATCCACCTCGAGAGGAATCGGGGAATTTTCGGGGACATCAATGGCGAAGTTATTGCTGTCGTACTCGTGACCGTGGCGGATCAGGGCGTCAGGTTCATCGAGCAGGCGGTAATGAGGAAACGGCTGGCTCACATCCACCCCAATCAGCTCCCCGATGCGGTTGCGAATCGCAGGCGAGGCGTTCGCGACGCGGTCATGATTTCCGGCAAGACAGGTGATCTTTACCGGACAGGGGAAAGCCTCGAAAGTATTGCTGGCACGATCGGGATCGCTGCTCCTGTATTTTTCTGAAGCCAGATCGCGAAACAATTCAAGCGTTTTCGCGACCGAAGGCTCCTCGGCGGTAGCGTTCAGGATGCCGAGCAACTTTTGTTCCAATTCGGGAGAGGTTTCATGCAATGCTGTGTACGGCCGAACGTCATCCCGGAACCAAAGGGTTGTGCGGTTAAAATCGAACAGATCGCCCGCAATCACCAGTTCGAATGATTTCGCTTTGCGCCGGCGAACTTCATTCGCCATGTGCGCTATGAAGCTCTGATATGCCTTCGGTTCGAGGTTCCGGCGGAAGATGATCTGCTTACCGTTTCCGGAGATTACGTCCGAAGATTCTTCTTCGAGGTGGAGATCGGATATAACGGCGATCATCGTGTGTTCCTTACAAATGACAGCTGCCAAGGGGCGGTTTGGGATTCATGTATTCGCCACCAAAGGTGACGCGAGCACCGGGTATTGAACCGTCGAAAAGTGCCGCCCCTACGGGGCTCGTCTGTTTCGCACTCCTACCCAGCACTGACGTGCTGGGCTATTCATTTGTCGCGCCTACGGCGCTTTGGGCTTCGCTTCGCTCGCGTCTTTCTCACGCAATATCTACGAATTCTTCTGCTCCCCGTTCCGCTGTTCTACGGGCCAAGTAAATCGAGAACGTGAGCCTACTACTCTTCCATCTCTCTATTTCTTCATTTTGTGCATGTACTCGGCTTCTGATTTGCGAATGTAGTTAGCATCGAGCGCGAGCACATCAACAGTATCGCGTGCACGCAGTTTGTCGAAACCGAGGCGCGCTGCAACCTCGGAGCTGCAGTACTGGATCAGGTCTGACTTAGGAAACTTGGATGCGACACTCGCTTCCGCCGCAACGACTCGTAAACTGCTCGAGTCGGCAATCGCTACAGCTTCAGCTGCGGTAAGCAGAGATTCTTCTCGCTTACCATTGGCCTGCGTGGCTACATACAACTCGCCGCGACCGGCGTCGAGTACCGCCATTGCGGAATCCGCGTCTGCGGCGGCCGCGAGCAGAATCTCCAATGAAGTCACAGTTGCGATCGGAATACCAAGAACTTCCGCAAGCGCTTTGACGGCGGTAAGTCCAACGCGCAATCCGGTGAACGATCCGGGGCCGGTGACGGCGACTAAAGCCTGCAGGTTCTTTGCACTGTAGCTGTATTTGGCGAGCAGATCGGCGATCTGCGGGATCAGTTCTGCTGAAAAGGTCCCGCCTTGGATCGCGGTCGATTCGACGATCTCGACCCGGTCCTCGCCGTGGGCAAGCGCGATCCCGCCCTGGCGGCCGGAAGTATCAATTGCGAGCAGCAGCATCAGACGGCGGAGATCGGATCTTGACAGAGTTCGAGCAGCACGCCTCCAGTGGCCGATGGGTGAACAAAAATGTAGAGATGTCCCCCGGCTCCCACTTTGATTTCATCAGAAATTAGGCGCACACCTTTACGCTTGAGCTCTTCGAAGGTGGCCGAAATATCGTTCACGTGCACAGCGACATGATGGAGGCCTTCCCCGCGCTTCGCAATGAACTTCGCGATCACCGAATCATCCGAGGTAGGTTCGAGTAGCTCGAAGCGTGTTTCGCCAACTGGCACCAGCGCGGCGCGCACCTTCTCATGTTCGACAGTTTCTTCTCCGACGACTCTCATGCCAAGCTGCTCGTAAAACTTGCGCGCCTCCGCGATGCTCTTCACGGCGATGCCAAGATGGTCCACGTTAAACATGCTTCTCTCCCGTGTGCGCGCCGAAGCTGCTCACCAGCTCTTCGATCAGTGAGTAAGGATCGCGGTGGTGCTCGGCAATCTCTCTCGCGTAGCGATTCAGATGCTCAGAATCGAGCCCCTCGTGCATGATGCGATCGAGCAGAGCCTGGCGCAGCATCTCGAGGAGGCGTTCGCGCCAGTTGCTTACTTTCTTCCGCAGCACGAGGTCCTTCTTCTCAAGATACTCGCGATAGGAAGCAATCGTCTTC
>DATEMI010000218.1:0-2464 GCA_035275665.1 Terriglobales bacterium
GTCGAATTTCCCTTCCGTAATTTCGCCGGGATCGAGATCGGCAGAAGACAAAGGCTGATTTGGTTAACCTTCATGCGGAGAATGTTTTGACGGTTTAATGTGCGGGGCCTGAAAACGGCGGAAAGGTTCCTCAGGAACTTCTTAGCTAGCGAGGCCGCGCCTTAGGCCGGCGAGATGTAAGGGGATCAAGGGCGCGTTGGCAGCGGGGTCGGTTGTGTCAAGCGGCCTCGCTAGAATCCTTGAAAAGCAAAACTGCCGAATAATACATATGCCGAGACGGTAGAAAACGTGACTCATCTGCAACGAGTTTTGCTTCAAGGATTCTAGCCGTCGTTGTTCGCTCGTTACGTATCGCACTGGATATGCTCCTCCCTCGCGCCTCGCAGCCAGAGCCTTTTGAAGCCAACGGTATGCCTCCTACTTCTGACTCGGTGCACTACTCCACTCCGTCAAAGGTTGACGCACCTCGTCCTCGACCATATCTTTGGCTAGACGTTCCCTCGGCTTTGAAAGCAGGATAGAATCTACGCCCATCCCGCGGAAAACCGCACAAAAAGGGAGACACTCATTTTGAACCACAAATACTGCTCCTGGCGCGCTGTCTGCAACCCGTTGAGCATGACGTTTTCCCTCACGTGCTCACGTTCCTTGCTTTTCTGTTGTGCTCTGTGGATTGGATTGAGTGCTAGTAATGCTTCACCACGAGCGAACGCGCCTTCGGTCACTTTTCAGCGATCCAGTACCGCCTACCTGGAGACCGAAGCCAATCTAAAGCAGCGTCAGCTTACGTTTTTGAATCGGCTTCGCAAAGCCGATCCACAACACCAGACCATTGAGCGTGCTGTATTCAATGAGCAGAACGAACTGGGCCTCATACTCAATCGCAGCGTCGAGATGGACAAGATCCCGGCGCTGATGCGCTCGATGCTCGTCCAGATGGCGCACGCGTTTCCCGGTCGGGATTTAACCATTCTCGCTTATACCCCTTCCAACCCACCGCGCAAGATAGGAACGGCGCGACTCAACGCGCGCACTCGCGACATGACTTACACGCCCGAGCATTGAGTTCGCGCTTGGGCAGAATCCTACCCCTAAACCACACACCGACTATGCCAGGAACTGTTGATGACTTCATGAACCGCTTCGGCGGCGGCGGCACGATCGATGATGCCGAAGCCCAGCAATTGCACGATCGCTTTGTTTCGACTAATCCCGACGACCGCGCTTTCGACAACCAGACCTACCACCAGAGCGCCACGGAATATCTCGGCAAGCTGCCGGACGATCAATTCCAGGACGCGGCGCGCAACGCTTACAACCAGGTCGCACCGCAGGAGCGGCAGGGCCTGCTCGGCGGATTGCTCGGCGCGCTCGCTGGCGGCGCCTCGGGCGATATCGCCAGCAAGCTCGGCCTCGCCTCCTCTGATCCCAGCAAGATGAGTGCGGACGACGCCGCACGCTTGATGAACTACGCGCGCACTGAGCAACCGGAGGCGCTGAAGAAGACTGTCGAAGAAAAGCCCTGGTTCGTTAAGGCAATGGGCAACCCGGTGATCATGGGCGCGCTGGCGATTGCAGCAGCGAAAATGCTCGGCGGTCAAAAGCGGTAAAGCCGGCCGCTGACCGTTCAGCAGGGGCGACGCGGCTGGCTACCACGGATTCTGCGATCATTGTGCTGCCAGCCACTAACCCGGATCCAGATGTAATGGAAACTTGTACAATCGTCCCAGGTCCAAAGGTCTGAGCTTGGAGTTCGCCTGCCAGAAACCAGGACGCTCCAGCGAGAGGTACTCATCGAAATCTATCGAAAAGGAGAGATTACCGAGGCGCTTCGGGCATTCAAAAAGATCTATTTGGAAGTCGTTGATCAGCTTATAGATCATCTGAAGAGGCGGGAATCTGACGAATCCACTCGTCGAAGCCGCTGAGTCCACTTCGAGGTCTGGCTAAGTGAGCTAACGAAGGATTCTGTATCCTCGATGAAATGTCATGGGGGGCCAGCGTGGATTTGGCGCTCCGTACCGCCGCACGTATAGACCCTCACAGAAAACAAATCGTCCAGACCTATCCGAGATATTCCACCACGTCATTCTTGTCTCGTACCGCAACAGACGAGCCCGGATCGGCTAGGCAGAGCGTCGCGCTCGAACCGTCTTCAAAAGCGATTTTGAACTCGGCCTCGCCCCAGCCCATGCCGCAAATGCGCGTTATTTCGTGAGGAGCGCGGCGATCAAAACGGTGGGAGCGCCGATTCCTCCTCTCGCCGTTGGAATGATTTCCGAAGTGGATGCGACGTAATCGGCAAGACTCCAAAAAAGCGCCGCTTATAAAGACAGACTCGGATTTACTGCGAAAATCTGTCCCAGCACGAATCAGAGAACCTGCGAACATGGTTGGGAATGACTTGGGCGGAGGACTGCGAAGCTACCCCAAACTCCCCTGGATCGATTCGACCAGATTCAAG
>DATEMI010000219.1:0-2389 GCA_035275665.1 Terriglobales bacterium
GGAAGCGAGTGAATCCAGCTTTGGTAACGACTTCGCGAATGCGAGCCTCGCCCGCTTGTGCGCCCAGGCACAAGCCGACCTCCTGCGAACGCGAGCACGGCGTGCACAGCAAAGTTGAAAAGGAGTAGTACACACGTCCGACCGGATTCAGATTGTCTTTCAAATCGTCTTTAGCATAAGGCTCCACGATCATCCACGTGCCGTCTGTTGCCAGTGCCTGACGCACATGCGTCGCGGCTCCAACCGGATCGCCCATGTCGTGCAGGCAATCGAAGAATGCGACCAAATCGTAGTTCTCGCCTGGAAATTCTTTCGCTTTAGCGATATCAAAGCTGGTGCGATCGGCGACTCCTTCACGCTCCGCGGACTCGCGTGCAGCTTCGATCGAACCTGTGTGATAGTCGAATCCAAAGAAGCGTGACTTGGTGAACGTCTTCGCAAGGAGGACAGTGGAAGCTCCTTTCCCGCAACCTACGTCGGCCACGCGCGCACCTTCCTGGAGCTTTTTCTGCACGCCTTCGAGCGACGGAATCCACGAACTCGCGAGATTCGCTGCATAGCCTGGCCGGAAGAACTTCTCGCAGCCGTGAAAGACATCCTCGGCGTGCTCGTGCCAGCCAAAGCCCGCACCGGTGCGAAATGCATCTGTGATCCGCGGCACCGCAGCAAGTGCGCCAAGTGCCAACTGGAAGGCGCCGGGCAAGTATGCGGGACTGTTTTCATCCGCAAGCGTAAATGCCTGTTCTTCGCTAAGGCTGAATTTGCCAGCTTTGTCATCGTAAGTGACATACCCGCCGGCTGCCTGCGAAGAGAGCCACTCACGCACGTAGCGTTCGTCGGTATGCGTCTTTGCAGCGAGCTCTGCCGGCGTCATGGGGCCGGCTGCCAAAGCTTTGTAGAGTCCGAGTCTTTCCCCGATGACAACCATGCCCGCGTGCGCCGAAGCGCCCAGATCGTTTACAAACTGTCCGATGAAAGCGTTGAGTTTGTTCATGTCGAGTGCGGAAGCTGGTGCTGTGCTCATGTGAGTACCCCTTTTCGTTGCTGTTGAAAGTTTTGTTGCTCCGCCCATCCAGCCCAGGCTTCCCGGCAGCAACGGGCGCGGGAAGCTGGGCTGGAATTGTCTCACTGTGTAGAGAAGGATTGGCAGGAAACATTGGGATGCCAGTTCACGAATGCTCCGTTCGGATTCTCCTTCCACGCCCATACATGTAGCGTGTAGAAAGCGGGAAGACCGAAGCGGTTGGGAGCTTCGAAATAGTGAAAGAGCTGCCCCATGAGCTCCGGCGGGCCTGAGTGCTGCGAGTCCCATTGCTGCGCGATCACCAGGAAGTCCGCCCCGATGAGCTTCAACTTCCCATCCGGTGTCGGCTCGTAGATCACGATCTGCGGGTGTCTGGCATCGAGAATGCCGCCGGATACGAGAGCGCCATTCACGTAGTGAAGTCCCATTGCTCCCGAATCGGGACCGGTCACGCAGCCAAACTGCAGCGCGTAGCCGTCCGCCTCAGCCACAGATACGTCCTTGTACTTCTCAGTCGCTTGGCGAACAACGTTCAGAAGCGTCTGAGCCTGGCTGCTCATTGCATCGTTCTGCTGTGCATTATGCGAGTGTCCGTCCTGCGCGAACGCAGTTGAAGTGCATACACAAACCACTACAACAAACAGCGCAACGGTGGAAAGCTGCAAGTACGTTGCGAATCGTTCAAATGTCATGGTGAAAACCCTCCGTAATCAGATTTGCGCCGCCTCAGTCGATCCCTCCCAGTGGTCCGTAGCCTGTGGCGGCTTTGTTAGAATTCGCACTACTGAGCGGTTTCGGAGTTCCCCCACTTCCCCCTCGCCGTTTCTGCAGTGCTAATCTCGTCTCGCGAGTTGAAAGTACTGCGCACGACGGCATGAAGTAACGAAAGAACGCCAAAGAAGGCCCCAAAAAAGCACGAAATCCGACTGGCGTTGCGGAGTAAGCACCTTGCAGACAGATCACCCAATTTACGGGTTTGGCGCATTCAGACTCGACGTAGATAAAGGCTGTCTATTGAAGGGCGCGGACGAGATCTGGCTCCGTCCCAAGGTGTATGAAGCCCTTAAGTACTTCGTTGAGAACCCCGGCAGGTTGATCGCAAAAAAGGAACTGATCCAAGCGGTGTGGCCCGACACCTTCGTCACGGACGACTCTCTCGTCCAATGCACGGTCGAGCTTCGCCGCGCCCTCGACGACTCCGCGCAGCAGATGCTCAAAACTGTGCCGCGTCGCGGGTATATCTTCACTGCGAGCGTTGTTCAGAAAGCCGCAGACGAAACACCACCCGCCCGTCCCGAGTTGGAACACGAGGATCTCTCCCGATCCGCATCTGCGCGCTCGTCGAAAAAACGCCAGGAGATACCG
>DATEMI010000220.1:0-6974 GCA_035275665.1 Terriglobales bacterium
GGCCCAGTAGGGATTCCTCTCCGCAACAACGGCGGCTCGGAATGACAAAGCAAAAACACAAAGCAAAAACGCTATACTGAGCTTAATGTCCACCGCGCAGAAAACGTTTTACCTGGAGACCTTTGGCTGCCAGATGAACGTCCACGACTCTGAGAAGGTCGTAGGAACTCTGGTGCGCGAGGGCTACAGGCAGGTGGAGAGTGTCGAGCAGGCGGACCTGATCTTGTACAACACCTGCTCCATCCGCGACAAAGCCGAGCAGAAGGTCTTTCACCGCCTTGCCGACTTCAAGCGTCTGCAGGCGAAGGGTAAGAAGTTCGGCGTGCTAGGATGCGTCGCCCAGCAGGAAGGCGAGAAGATCTTCGAGCGCGCTCCGCACGTCTCGCTTGTTGCGGGATCAGCTTCCTATCGCAATCTCGCACAGATGCTGGTGCAGATTGAGGCAGGTGAGAAGCGCGTAACTGGTCTCGATGATCGCCAGACCGATCAGACCTTCGACACGCCGTTCACAGTTCGTACGAATCCCTATCGCGGATACATCACCATCATCGAAGGCTGCGACAAGTTCTGCGCCTACTGCGTGGTGCCGTACACCCGCGGCAAGGAACGCAGCCGGACCTCGGAGTCAGTGTTGGAAGAGGCGCGAAGGCTCGCCGACGCCGGCTACTCCGAGATTCAGCTCCTCGGGCAAAACGTGAACTCTTATCGCGATCCCGCTGGTAAGAAGACGTTTGCTGAATTGCTTGCCGCAGTCGCCGAGGTTCCGGGAATTCGCCGAGTGCGCTTCACCACCTCGCATCCGCGCGACTTCACCCGCGACATCGTCGACGCCATCGAATCGGTTCCGGAGCTCTGCGATCATGTGCATCTTCCCGTCCAAAGCGGATCCAGCCGCGTACTCAAAGCCATGCTGCGCGAGTACACGCGCGATGATTATCTGCAGCGCATTTCATGGCTCAAGTCGGCGAAGCGATACATCAGCTTGACTACCGACATCATCGTTGGCTTCCCCGGCGAGACCGAGCAGGAATTCGAAGAAACGATCACGCTTCTCGGCCAGGTGGGATACGACGGTGTCTTCTCGTTCAAGTATTCGCCGCGTCCAAACACGCCGGCCATTCGTATGTCAGACAGCATCCCTGATGAGGAGAAATCGAAGCGTCTGACCATCCTCCAGGAGCGCCAGCGCGAGATTCAGAGAAGCAACTACGAGAAGCACGTAGGCGAAACATTGGAAGTAATGATTGAAGGACGAAACGAAGCGCGCGGGCAGATCATCGGACGCAGCTCGCAAAACAAGACGGTGAACTTTACGACTACGTCCCCGATTCTGCCTTCCACGGGAAGCTACGCGCGCGTGCGTGTAACAAAGAGCTTTCCCAACAGTCTCGTAGGAGAGATGGTTTTGAATTGAGATTTCGCGATTTCGCGATTGAAATCACGAGGTCACGATTGACTGATTTCAAGTGCGAGCCCTGGCGTTAGTCGGCGGAGCAAGGTTTGGGTGGAAGCCGCTGGCTTTAGCCAGGGGTGAGCACGGCTTGCAAAGCCGTGCGAATCTGGTGAGCACGACCCATGACGCGCTTTAGCGCTGGTGTAAGGGCGGGCGCGGTTAATTTCGGGGATTGAGGATTTCGCGATTTTCAAATCACGAAATCACGCAATCACGAAACCGCGAAATGATTCGGCGGAGGTGACAGTGGAAGTTGAAATGAAAATTCGCGGATTGATGATGGATCCCGTCACCAACATGCCGATCGTCGTGCTCAAGGATCCTGCCAGCGACGCCGTCCTCCCGATCTGGGTGGGGATCTACGAAGCGAACGCGATCGCGCTGGAGATCGAGAAAGTCGCGACTCCCCGCCCCATGACTCACGACTTGATCAAGAACGTCCTCACTGGACTTGAGACCAAGGTTCACAAAGTCGTCGTCACCGAGCTGCGCGACGACACGTTCTTCGCTGTCATCTGGATGGAGCGCGAAGGTAGTCTCATCAGCGTCGATTCGCGTCCTTCGGATGCGCTTGCCGTCGCCATGCGTCTGGACTGCCCAATCTTCGTCGAAGATGAAGTGCTGAAATCTTCCAAGCTCGCCGCGACGGTCTCCGACAAAGTTTCAAATGAGGAATTGCGGAAGATGCTGGAGAATATGAACGACGAAGATTTCGGGCGCTACAAGATGTAACTTCAGCGTTTATTGTCGTAGCAACACCTCTTGAGCAGGCACTCGTAACCGACTGATAGCAGAGTAGCTTACGATCATCTTCTTACCCTTCTTGAGTCCTCCTGTCGCAATTTGGCGTGGATCTCCAAAGCAACATACGTTTTTCTCCTAGGCATCTCTGCTCGGGTCGTCGGTAGTCCAACGCTTCCTCCCCTAGAGGTGTTTGGTTGCGCCCATTTAAACCGACAGAATCAGGCAGACGTAGTTCCGTTTGGAAACTCTCCTGCGTGGTGATCTGGGTGGTTGTGTCTGCGTGTCTCTGCGCGTGCAGCGGTTCAAGCAGTCACACGTCGTCGGGAAAGAACCCGCAGCAGGAGCCGAACTACTCCGCCCAGGCATACAAAGGCAAGCTCGAGCCCGACGATGGCCAATGGGTTCGTCCGGCCAAAGACTTCGCCAGTACGCGCTACAGCACCCTCGACCAGATCAACACCTCGAACGTTAAAAATCTGAAGGTCGCCTTCACCTTCTCCACCGGGCAGGAGCGCGGACACGAAGCCGCTCCCATCATCGTGAACAACACGATGTATGTCATCACGCCATGGCCGAACGCGCTCTTCGCGCTCGATCTCACCAAGCCCGGCGCTCCGGTGAAGTGGGAGTACCAGCCGCAGCCGACCCCATCATCGAAAGGAGTCGCCTGCTGTGACGTGGTGAATCGCGGAGTGGTATATGACAACGGCAAGATCTTCCTCAACACGCTCGACGTGCAGACTGCCGCCGTAGATGCCAACACCGGGCGCGAGCTCTGGAAGGTTCGCCTGGGCGACATCAATAAAGGTGAGTCGATCACCATGGCGCCGCTTGTGGTGAAGGGCAAAGTGCTGGTCGGCAACAGCGGCGGCGAATTTGGCGTCCGCGGTTGGCTGACTGCGCTTGACGAGAACACGGGCAAGATCGTCTGGCGCGCGTACAGCACCGGCCCTGACAAAGATGTCCTGATCGGATCGAAGTTCAAGCCCTTCTACGCACAGGATCGCGGGCAGGATCTCGGCGAAAAAAGCTGGCCGCCGGATGCGTGGAAGATCGGCGGCGGTACTGTGTGGGGATGGATCTCCTACGATCCCGAAACGAACCTGATCTTCTACGGCACCGCGAATCCTGGTCCGTGGAATGCCTCAGAACGCCCTGGCGATAACAAATGGACCTCGGGTATTTTTGCTCGCGATGCCGATACCGGAGAAGCAGTCTGGTTCTATCAGCTAAGTCCACACGACCACTTCGACTACGACGGTGTGAACGAAAACATCCTGCTCGATCTCCCCATCAACGGCCAGACGCGCAAGGTTCTCGTTCATCCCGACCGCAATGGGCACGTGTACGTAATCGACCGCACCAATGGTGAGGTGCTCTCAGCGAATCCCTTTGCATACGTAAACACCAGCACCGGCGTCGATCTTAAGACCGGCCTGTTGCAGTATGTCGATGAGAAGAAGCCCATAACGGGAACGGTGGTGCGCGATATCTGTCCGGCATCGCCCGGCGCGAAGGACTGGACGCCCTCAGCATTCTCTCCGCGCACCGGCCTGATTTACATACCGCACAACAATCTCTGCCAGGACGAAGAGGACGTAAGCGCGAACTACATCGCCGGAACTCCATATGTCGGCGCGAATGTCCGCATGTATCCCGGCCCCGGCGGATATGGCGGCGAGTTCACCGCTTGGGATCCCATTCAGGGCAAGGCGGTCTGGAAGATTCCCGACCGATTCCCAGTTTGGAGCGGCGCAGTCGCCACTGGGGGCGACGTGGTCTTCTACGGCACGATGGACGGATGGTTCAACGCCGTCGACGCGCACAGCGGGCAGAACCTGTGGAAGTTCAAAGCCGGCTCGGGAATTATCGGCCAGCCCGTTTCGTACAAAGGTCCTGACGGCAAACAGTACATCGCCGTGCTCTCCGGCGTAGGCGGCTGGGCGGGAGCGGTGGTAGCCGGCGGGCTCGACACACGCGACCCGACCATTGCTTTAGGTTTTGGCAACGCCACGCGCGACCTGCCGCATTACAGCACGAAAGGGGGAATGTTGTATGTGTTCTCTCTTCCGTAGGAAGTTCTCGTATTCGCAGCTACCGATCGCTTCTTCGACACTGTTTAAAGCCTGTCATCCTGAAGCGCATGTGTTGCGCGCAGGATCTCCCGGAATGGGTCGGGCTGAAACGCCCTTCCGCGGCTCTTCGGCCCATGCTGCCGGGGTTCCTCGTGGAGGAACCATACCGGCGGCAATTAAGTCCGGCACATCGCGGGAGGTCCTTCGCGCAAAAGATGCGCTTCAGGATGGCAGGAACGTAGGGCATGGCGCATGTAGAGTGACTGCAAGCCGGCGCGCGATTCGCATCGCCTCGACCGCGTTCGCGGTCGTCCTCTTCGCAATTCCCGTTCTGGCACAGCCCACCCTCCGCGTCTGCGCCGACCCTGCCAACCTGCCTTTCTCGAACCGCGAGCAGCAAGGCTTCGAGAACCGCATCGCCAAACTCGTCGCCCGCGACGTGCACGCGCGCCTGAGCTATCAATGGCAGCGCATGGGACGCGGCTTCGTTCGCGAGTATCTGAGCAACGGCAAATGCGACATGGTGGTCGGCATCCCGACGAACTACGCCCAGATGCTCACCACGCGGCCGTACTACCGCTCAACTTACGTTTTCGTCTCGCGGCGCAGCGCGCGCGTCCAGCCCGCGAGCTTCAACGATCCTGAACTGCACAGCATGAAAGTCGGTGTGCAGGTGCTCGACGATGACTACGCCCCGCCGGCACACGCGCTTGCACGCCGCGGAATGCAGGCGAACATCGTGGGATTCGAGACTACCGGAGCTGACGCCCCTTCGATCATCCGAGCAGTCGCGAGCAGAAAGGTAGATACAGCCGTCGTCTGGGGACCGCTCGCCGGATATTTCACGAAGCAATATCCAGGCAAGCTCACGCTTACTCCGGTACAGCCTGAAGTGGATCCGCCAGGATTGCCGTTCACCTTCGCGATCTCGATGGGTGTGCGCAAAGGGAACACGCAACTCAAAGACAAGCTCCAGCACTTCCTCGGTCAGCATCAGAGCGAAGTCGAAAGCATTCTGCGCAGATACGGCGTGCCGCTGATCGAAGATCAGCGGACGGCAGCGAGGGGGAACTAATGCGCCTCGACCGGTTCGCATTTTTCCTCGTCGGCATAGCGTTGCTGCTGCTCATCGCATGTCAGCGTGAAGATCGCCGCTTCCGCGAAGCTCCTCCTTCTGCTGATGTGGTGAACACAATTCAGGTCAGCGACCTCCATCCCGGCGGACAGCAGATCGCCGCGCCTCCGGTTCCGAATTCGTACGAAGAGAGCGCCTACGCGGTTTCGGAAGGCAAGCGGCTCTTTAATGAATTCAATTGTGTAGGCTGCCACTCCAACGGCGGCGGTGGCATCGGACCACCACTGATGGACAACCAATGGATCTATGGCGGCGAGCCCGCGAACATCTTCGCCAGCATCATGGAAGGCCGCCCCAACGGCATGCCCGCATGGCGCGGCCGTATTCCTGAAGATCAGGGATGGGAGATCGTCGCTTATGTGCGCTCGCTCAGTGGGCAGTTGGCAAAGGATGTCGCTCCCGGACGCAGCGACCACATGTCCGGCAAGAAGCCTGAGGCGAACACGTCGCGCGAGACGCCGACCGGCATTACAGGAGCTCCGACGCATCAATGAAGCTCCCACGCGCAGCCGCGTATGCCACGCTTTTGTTCCTCGCAGGATGCCAGAGCAATCACTCGATGCTCTGGAGTTCTGCCAGCAAGCAGGCTTCCGACATCGAGTGGCTCTACTGGTTCATTTTCTGGATTTGCCTCGTCGTCTTCGTGCTGGTGATCGCCTTCTTCGCCGGAGGGTTGGCCAAGTCGAACGTCGATGAGGAAGAGATGGCGCCTGTATTTGAGAGCAACGAGCCTGGAGACCGTCGTGCCAAAGTAGGAGTGAGTATCGCTTTGGGAATTACGGTCGTCACGCTCTTTGTTGTGCTCGCGCTCAGCATTGTAACCGGCAAGACTACCGAAGGACTCACCTCGAAGAATCCGATCACGATTGAAGTGACTGGTCACCAATGGTGGTGGGAGCTGCGCTATCCCAATCCGCAGGCCGATCTGACGGTCCTCAGCGCCAACGAGATTCACATTCCCATAGGCAAGCCCATTGTGGTACTCACCGCCAGTCGCGACGTGATCCACAGCTTCTGGGCTCCGAACATCGACGGCAAGCGCGACTTGCTGCCGGGATATCAGTCGGCTTTCACGTTCCAGATCGACAAGCCCGGCATTTATCACGGCCAGTGCGCCGAGTTCTGCGGTGAGCAGCATGCGCACATGGGATTCGAGATCTTTGCGCAGACCATGGACGAGTTTCAGGCATGGCTCAACCAGCAACGCAAGCCGTCGGTTCAGCCGCAGAATGCGAAGGAGGTGCATGGACGCGATGTGTTTCTAACTCACTCCTGCGTTCTGTGCCACACCATTCGCGGAACCGACGCAGGATCGAGGGTCGGTCCCGATTTGACACACGTCGGCAGCCGACGGCTGCTCGCAGCAACGGCGATCAGCAATGCTCCCGGATCGCTCGCGGGATGGATCACCGATCCGCAGCGCATCAAGCCTGGCGTGCTGATGCCGGCGAATCCGCTCGCGCCTGCCGATCTCGACGCGCTGGTGACATATTTGAGGAGTTTGCAGTAGGGAAGGAACGGCACGTTTTTAGGTGGAAGCCCCCGACTTGAGTCGGGGGTCGCGAGG